>DASQLB010000160.1:0-20719 GCA_035630235.1 Nitrososphaeraceae archaeon
GTGATAGCAGTAGCGATAAAGGTGATAGCAGTAGCGATAAAGGTGATAGCAGTAGCGATAAAGGTGATAGCAGTAGCGATAAAGGTGATAGCAGTAGCGATAAAGGTAGTGTGGACTCAAATGAGGGCAGCAAAAACGATATCGAAAATAGTACTCCAGACTTCTTTGGTAATCCGAGCCTAGAAGAGGATAATGGAAACAAAAATGATGAAAACAAAGAAAATAGTAATGCCAATTCTCCAGATTTCGTTAGTGAAAGAGAAAACACAAATGATAAAACACCAAACTTTTTGAAAGAACCGTCAGGGGCCTCTGATATATTGGACACTGATCCAACAGGAGAAGATAACCCACCACAAACAGGAGAAGATAACCCACCACAAACAGGAGAAGAAACTCCAGATCAGTCAAAGGATAAAAACGATATCAAAAAGAAAATTAATGGTGAATTCGAAAAAATTACTAAAATTATCAGTAAAACCAAAAATAAAGTAATTGTAAAAGATGATGATGATAATGAAAAAGAGATCATAATAGTAGGAGATCCATCTTGTCCCACCCAATCAGAAAACGTTGCGTTAAATGGAATAATAAATCCTCAAGGCATAAGGTTACTAGCTAACTTTTATCCATGTACCGTAGAAAATGGTGGAATAACTATGAATATACCCGATTCTCCAAATCTAAAATTAGCTTTAATTTACATCGACAATAACAGTGACAATCATGCTGGAACATTGATTACCCCAAATAAAATCCAAAGTATTGAAAACAATCAAGGATTATTCTCAATTGAATTAGATAAAAAAATGAAAGGAAATGACCCAATTACTGGAGAAATAACTACATTAGATAAAATTAATGGCCTTGCACTGTACAATAATGGCAATGAGCCTCTAGAATTTAAAGTCGGAAGTAGTGCTGCATTAACAACAACATTTACCAAATAACTCCAAATTAAAATTGGGATATATTATTTGTTAAAAATTCTATAAATTGAACCACCTACCCCTTAATTGAGCATCTCCCTCTTCTTTATTAATGATATAATGACCTCAAAAGGCTTAGTTTGATCTTGATTGAAAAATGCCACTCATACAAATTTTTTTATTAAATTTTAGAATCTAAATGAATTTATTAACAAAAAAATTTAATTATTTTAGAAAAAAATTATGAAAATATTTTATGATTTGGAGGCAACATCTGAAGTAGAAATAGATGAAAATAATAATTCCAGTATAGAAACACACGCTGGATATACAAGTTTTATATTATACCATAGACTTAGTTACTGTTGTGATGATTTAGAAGATACATTTTTAATTGATTTAGAGGACCCTGAATATTTTGAATATGATGATGTAGAAGTTATGAAAGAACCAAATGTAGTTTTTATTATTGTAAATAGTATAGGACATACAAAATTAGGCGATGACAAGAAAGGTTTTAGGTTTTGTCCCTTTTGCGGTGAAAAATTTGACTTACAAAGAATACATGGGGATGAAATTAAAAATTAAAGTTAAACTGGAAAATCCTCGATAATATATTGTTAGATATCTTATCCTACACCCTTATTATTTTGTAAATCTTGATTTTTCAATTCAACAATATCTTACACCTAAAATTATCTAAAATTTATCAATATTTTTTGAAGATTTATTTGATTCACTATTTATTCCCAATATCTTCTCTATCTCGTTTATCATCATCAGATCCCAAATTACTTTTTCTTTGTATTTATCCATTATCAATTAGTATATAGATAGATTATACATCCATTGTATTTCTTTTAAGCAAAATTGATTAATTATTGCTATTTACGTTTTTCATATACTATTTTACAGAGAGTTATATTATACAATCTCCTAATTCTATAATACTGTTTTTTTCAAAAGGTACTCAAATAGTAAGATGTAAAGATGTAAACGTACATGTTTAAATTAGTGACAAATAAATTTAGGAAAATCTACTAAAATTGGGCACAAAACATTCTTACTAATACAATATGTTCATTTTTTCCCTAAATGAACAAGGGTTATTCGAACAAGTCCAATAAATAAAGATATTAATTTTGTTAAAAAGATAACTGAGCCAATGAATTAATGGCAAAAAGACACATTAAAAAACCTAAATTTATATTAAAATTCTAATAA
Organism: Nitrososphaeraceae archaeon; assembly: GCA_035630235.1. GTDB lineage: Archaea > Thermoproteota > Nitrososphaeria > Nitrososphaerales > Nitrososphaeraceae > TH1177. Next base: position 2,154 of record DASQLB010000160.1, read on the forward strand.
TTATCTGAAAAAATTTTAAAATCATTCAGTATATTTAATTTCAATGTCGTTATGGGGGGAAACATTCATTATTTCGCGAGCCAGATTAAGAATTTTTTCATTTCCTTCCTTAAGAGATATCTCGAAGATAGTTTTTGCTGAAGGGTAATAAATTATTTTAGTGTTGAGATCTCCTTCTCCATCTTCCTTATTGAAAACATATTTTTCGCCCTTCTTAGTTATTGGATTCCAACTTCGTAATAATATTCCTTGTTTTTCTAAATTTTCATTACTCAGTTTATCATATACCTTTGTATGCATAAAAAGCTGAAAAAATGTATTGTTAGTATTATAAAGGTACTGTAAAGTATAATCCTCAAAGTTAATTTTTGATTTTATTTCTTTTTTTTCTATTTCATTAGATAGTTTCTTTTCATTTTCTAATTTCGAATGAAACATTATTTTATATTAATCTCCTTATACGATAGGCGTTGTCATTTATTAGCTTTTCTATTTATGAATGTTGGAAGAAAATAAAAGCTTTTAAACTTTTATTGAGGGTTTTATTGAAAAATTATTCATATTTTGGTAAATTTTGTATAAAAATTTAAAACCCATTCTGTAATCTATTATTTGAAAAACTTTAACGTAATTTTCAGAAAAAATAACTGACAAAATAATAATGAAAAAATTATTGTATGAAGAACTACCTTAATTGTATTTTACTTTGGTTTGTAACAATTCGCCCATTTCATTATGCATTTTAAGTAAGTTTAATCCTTTTTCAGTGGTTTTGTATTTTTGATTACCTTCTAAATACTCTAAAAGAGCGTTCTCGATCAAAACAGAGAGATATTCTCTCAATTGTGCATAACTTAGAAAAGCTTTGTACATAATTTTTGTCTTGGTTGCTCCACCATTCGCCGCCTCTAGTATCATTGATACTATTTCTGTTCTACTTCTGTATTTCATATTCTTTAAATTATTAATTTGTTTATTTTAATATAGTGTCACAATAGCAGGTAAAAATGTTATAGAAAAAGGATAAATTTATCGCAGCATGTCATTAAAATATTTTTTTTTGGATGAACGATACATCTATCATGAAATGACTTTCTATCTACTTAGTCATTTTGAATTAGGCTATTTACTGGTTTAGAAAATAGTCACCTTATTAATTTTCTGTTATAAAATTCTCTTATTTTTTACTTTAATGTGTTTAGATACCTATAAAAATTAGATTTTATTAATTTTTAAAGTGAACACTCGAACGAATTTAGGATTGACAGCTATAGTTCTTGTATTGGGATTATGTTTACTTCCTATTTATGGTCAGAATATGATGAACACTACTACAAATACTGCAAATACCATAGAAAATACTGCTAATGAAAATACAAATTTTGAATCAGATTCTTCAACGCAAGGAACAAATAAAATAGGAGAAGTAGATTCTACTGAACTTCTGAACCAAGTTGGAGAAGCTGCAAAAAAAATAGCAATAGGAGGAGCTAATGTTTTATCTAATATTAGTGGAGAGATTAAAAAGGGCCTTCAATAAAGGAGTAGGAGAAATAATCAAATAGGTTTTTTTAAAGTACTTCCAATTATTTGCACTAAATCAGATGTTAATACTTAGAGTGCATGTTTGATCTTGGTAAAATTAATTCGTTCATGAAGTTTGCCTAAATTTTAAATTATATGACCTATTAACTATAGTAAATGTAAGAAAATAATACCAAGTATATTATGATCTCTAAAGAGATTTGTAGGAAGGATATAAGAACTAAATAATAGTTTGTTTTAATTATTTCAAGATTTAATTGATGTGTATATTTTGTTAAATTTAAGGCTTTAGTTTATTAGATATAAATATAAATAATTCTTAATATTTTATTATTATAGGTAAAATTTTTCAATCTAAACTATGAATTCTATATCTAGGTCTTAAAAGAAAAAGCATAGGTGTTACTAAATGAAAATTATAATATTAATATATGTCTATTAATCCCTTTCATAAAGTAAAACATAATTAAAAAATTTGGAATATAATACTTGTATCTATTAAATATATTATATCCGATTCAGGTATTACGACTATAAGTTCAAATTACCATTTTGACTAAAAGTGGTCTCTAATTAATCTTGTAATTCACAAATTGTTCTAAGATTTGGAATACAAATTTCTTTCTATTATAACTTAACGAAAAAGTATTAATTTTAATTGTTTTATGTGGTCACTTTTTCATGTATTTTTTAACTCCATTCTTCTAATATTATTAAATTATATAGCGGAATTTATTTACTATTTCTATTTTATAACTCTTTTTAGTAAATTATATTAGAAATTAAATATTAAAATGATTATTTTTCTTGAGACAAAGGTCTTAGTAATATTTCATTAATATTGAGATAGTGTGGTGATTCTATTGAATATATAATTGCATTAGCAATGTCTTCTGCCTTCAAGGATTCCATTTTTTTTACTGATTCAACGAATGATTCTAAAGATTTATCAGTAATTGTATTTGGTAATTCTGTTGAAACAACTCCAGGTTCAATGCATGTTACTTTGATATTGTAACGTTGACTTAATTCTTGTCTCAACCCTTCACTAAAAGCAGTAATAGCATGTTTAGTCGCACAGTATACACTTCCAGCTGGAAAAATAATTCTACCTGCTACCGATGAAATATTAACAATGTGGCCAGTTTTTTTTGTAATCATATATGGAATAACAGCGGCGGTACAAAACAGTACGCCTTTTAAATTTACATCAATCATTTCTTCCCATTCGCTTATTTTAAGATTTTTAAAAAAACTAAGAGGCATTATGCCTGCATTATTAATTAGGATATCAATACGATTCCATGTTTTAGTTACTAAGTTAATAAAGGAATCACACTCCTCTTTTTTTGTAACATCAAGGTTTTTAATGAGTATTTCACCCCCATTTTCTTGAACTTCATTTTTTAAAGATTCTAATTTATCAACTCTTCGGGCTCCAGCGGCTACCTTTGCACCAGCTTTTGATAATGCTAAAGCAGTTGCATAACCAATACCACTACTCGCCCCTGTTACAATTACAACTTTATCTCTTAACATATTAATATAGTAAAATTAAATATACCATTAATTTCTTTTGTTATACATTGATATATTTTGATGAAATTTTTTGGCATCTTATACAACTAAATTTCATTAAAGTAATTAAACTAACTATAAAATTTGTAGCTTATTTACGATAAATTGCAATCACAAAGCAATAAAATATGTAAACATTTTTTGTGATAAATAATGATTTATGGAATCAGTAATTATTATGAGAAGTCAGTGTAGAAAATATCTATGTGTGATTGCAAATATTAACTTATTTGAAAGTAGAGAGAATTGATAATTTCTATTTTTTAAAAAAACGAAGAATAGTTAATTATAATGTAGGACTAATCGAAACCCTCATTTTCATCAAGTTTTCCATTTTCTGGATAAAATTTACATTCTGGAATACATCCTGTAAACTGATTACATCCTTTTCCATCATAACTACCTTCACCTTTTTTTCTGTTATACCAAGAGCTTGGATGAAAATACCACTGTTGTTTTAATTCTTGATATTTTGATTCTGGACTTAACATTTTTTTATTTCTAGAAATTTCTAAATCTGGAAACGATAAACTGTTTGCCACGAAATTATAGATATAAAATCTACTTAATATGAAGAAGGTAGGATTGATCTATTACTCCATTATCTAGAATAATTTCTAAAAATTGAATATATTATTATTAACTATTATTGTTAAAGACTTTTTTTCTTAACAATTTAAATTTCGTAAAATAAAATGAATTTAGTTTAAAAGGGTTGCTGTAAGAAAATAGAGAATTATTTCTAAAAATTTTATACTAGGAAAAAAATAGAAATCATAATTTTACAATATGATGTTAATCATTATATCAATATCTCAAATTTCTATAGCCTGAACTATGAAATATAAATATTATTAAAATATTCCAGGTTAAACATGTAAGTTATGGTAGGAATATATCTTAAAAAAATTCTGAGTTTTACCTTAGAAGCAATCTAAAGTATAGTAAATTGCTCATTTAAAAAAATTATCCTCTAAATTACTATATAATAAAATTCACATTTCAGCTCTTTATCCCAACATTATAAAATTTCTCTCTATAGATTGATTAAATCACCGGAAATAAAAGTAATAAGAAAAAGTTAACTAGATGCTAATGCATAAGATCATATGAGCGATTTTGCATTCTTTAGATTCATCAGTTACAATTGGCTTACCGAAACTGAAAAAAAAAGTAAAGATGAGATGATCCAAATAACAGAAGAAGTTCTTGAATTTAAAGGAATAGAATGCGATGCTCGTATTAGCAAATTATCTGAAGATCAGTTAAAAGAAATCCTCGAAGAAGTTAGGAATAGAATTAAAAAGAAAAAGAAAAAGAATGATATTACAATCGATTCAGAATCTGATTTAATTATCAAAAATTAAATGGAATTTTATTAAAAATGAAACCTGAGAATGAGATTCCTTCTTGGCCTTTGATGACAGGAATTGCTGTAATTGTATTTGGGATATTATTACTAATATTCAGATCAGGTTTGCTCCTATCTTTTATACTCATAGTTTTAGGTGTTATACTTATTTTATCCTGGTATGTATTATATACAAAAAAAAAGGTTAGCCTTAATTCTAAATATGGAACTGAATGCATTTGTCAAATCTGTAATCACGACAAACCTTTAGTTTGCATTAAAGAGAAATGCAAATGTTGTACATTAATGAAGGAAAACAAGATAATTGGACATTCAAATAATCCATTACAATAAATTGATTCGGATTTCTTCATAATGGGGATAATCTCTGATAGTTTCTCTGAATAATCTTTTTCTAAATAATTAAATTTACTATTTTCTTCTCTTGAAGATATGACCAATCTAATAGTTGAAATTGACTCTGATATTATGATAGTTAAACTAAACAGGCCAGAAGTATACAATGCATTGAATCTTGAACTAGTTTCTGACTTATCAATGATTTTTAATACCGTATTAAAAGAAGATAATGTAAAAGCTGTTATACTAACAGGTATGGGTAATAAAGCATTCTGTGCAGGAGGTGATTTGAATATCGTTATCAATATGACTCCAATTCAAGCAGAAAAATATGCTTACCAGGTTCACAATTTATTAAACACCATCGAAAACTTTGAAAAACCTGTAATCGCAGCCATTAATGGTTATGCACTTGGAGGTGGATGTCAACTTGCGTTAGCATGTGATTTAAGAATAGCCTCCTCAAATGCTAAGATTGGTCAACCTGAAGTAACTATAGGAATTCCTCCAGGATGGGGAGGATCACAAAGGTTAGCAAGAATAATTGGTATTGCAAAAGCAAAGGAATTAATATTTACAGGCAAAATAATTTCTGCGGAAGAGGCAAAGAAAATTAATTTATTAAATACCATTATTTACTTGGATAATAATAAACAGATCCAGAATCCAGAAATCCGTAAGAGTCAAAATTCGGAAGTTGATGATTTGTTAAGTTTAAAATTAATAAAAGAATCTGTTAAAATTGCAAAAACAATTACTATTAATGATGCTTTTGCAATAAAGATAATCAAATCATTAATTAATAAATCAAGAGATATAAATATAGATAGTGGTCTTGCATTGGAAAGATTTGGTAATTTACTTTGTTGGACAAGTAATGATAAACAGAAAATTAGAAATTTACTTGCTCAATAAATTAGTTATAAACAAATAAATTTTTTATCTGATTTTTATGCTTATATACTTAATTTTGTTATTTCAATAAATTTGAATTTCATTTAATAATTAATATATTAACTAAAATTAGTTTTTTTATGGTATTCTTCATTAATTATTTAGGTTGTTCATTTATTTTTCAGGGTGAGTAAGATTTTTGATAGAAAATGGCGGTTCTTTTTATTAATTTTATGTATGAATGTAAATAAGTTTATAATTCCTATTAGTTACAAAATTGAGAATTATTATATACTAAAGGTATTACTCTGTTTCGCAAACTAATTTATTAGATTGCAAATATGAAAAATTAATATATAATTAATTGAAACTTTACAGCACAAAAGATTGTTATAAAAAAGTTAATTCTAATTATAATTAATCTACATTTAAAAAATATAAAAATTTATACGATAAAAACAAATATCGGAAAAAGTAATAATCTGTATAGCTCGAGAAGCCCGGTCGAATCAGTTTTACTTCGTTAACTGATGCCGAGTCTAGCGGTCAAACTCCTTGGTAGGGCTAGGGATTTCAGGCTCTGGATCTTTGAAAAGAAACCTGGAGACAGCAGTTCGAATCTGCTCCGGGCTATAAATTTATTTTTTGAGGTCCAGCTTCAACAATTTTCTTAGGAACTTCCCCAAATTTTTCAAAATTTTGTATGAATAAATTTGCTAATTTAGTGGCTGCCTGAAAATACTCATCTTGATTATCCCATGTCATGACAGGATCTAATAATTCATTTGGTACTCCAGGACAATCTAAAGGAATATCTAAATTAAATATTTGATGAGTTTTGAAGGATTGGCTTCTCAAAGATCCATTTATAACTGCAGTAACCATAGATCGAGTATATTTCAAATCAATTCTTTTTCCTATTCCATAAGGTCCACCATACCAACCTGTGTTTATAAGATATACCTTCGTATTATGCTGAGTTATTTTGTTTCCTAACATTTCGGCATATTTTGTAGCATGCAGCGGCATGAATGGAGCCCCAAAACATTGAGAAAAAGTTTCTTTGGGTTGAGTAATTCCTCGTTCAGTACCTGCTAATTTGCTAGTATAGCCTGACATGAAATGATACATAGCACCTTCTTTACTAAGTCTAGCAATTGGTGGCATCACTCCAAAAGCATCAGCAGTTAAAAATACTATAACGTTAGGATGACCTGCTAAACTTGGAATAATAGCACCTGGTATAAATTCTAAAGGATAAACCACGCGTGTATTCTCAGTAAGTGTACCATCAGAAAAGTCAGGGATTCTAGTGTCTTTTGTAACAACTACATTTTCCATTACAGATCCAAACTTTATAGCATTCCAAATTTGTGGTTCGGTTTCCTTTTTCAAATTAACGCATTTCGCATAACAACCTCCTTCAAAATTAAAAATACCTTTAGAAGACCACCCATGTTCATCATCTCCTATTAAAAACCTATTAGAGTCAGCTGATAAAGTAGTTTTTCCAGTGCCTGATAGTCCAAAAAATAAAGCAGAATCGTTATTCTTTCCAACATTTGCAGAACAATGCATAGGAAATATACCTTGTTCTGGCAAATAATAATTCATTAATGAAAAAATTGATTTTTTTATTTCACCAGCATATGACGTAGATCCGATTAAAATTATTCTTTTCTTTAGATTGATAATGATGAAGGTTTCAGAACTAGTTCCATCTTTTTTTGGGATTGACTTAAAATCGTTAAGCGCGACTAAAAGTACTTTAGGTTTATATTTTTCAACATCTACTTTGGTTGGTTTTATAAAAATTTGATTTGAAAAAAGCGATTGCCATGCCCTGTCAGTTAATATGCTTATGGGAAGCCTAACGTCCTCATCAGATCCTACAAAACCATTGAATAAAAAAATCTCTTTATTTTTTACAAATTTTTTCATTCTTTCAAAAATTTTATTAAAATTTTCTTCAGAGATGGGATGATTAACTTTTCCCCAGTTAACGTTTTTTTTCGTCATATTGTCTTGGACTAGGTATCTATCATCAGGAGACCTTCCAGTAAATTTACCAGTTTCAACTGATAACGCACCAGTATGAGACATAATTCCCTCATTTCTTTGAATTGAACTTTCTACAAGCTCAGGAACTGATAAATGAGAATATAACTTTTTTGGATAAAATCCAAATTTTTTTATCATTGCTAAGCTTTTCAAATTTCCTTTCTCTGAATCCTTGGCCATTAGGATACCTTAACGGATTATTATTAGTATTATTTAATTGATTTCCTTTAACAACCTAGAACCAAATAAACTTAAGAAATATAAAGAAAATCCTAATTTCTTCCTAAAAACTTAATTACATCAAATGGAATACATAGCATTTACAACAATTCTATTTTTTTATCATTTCTGTTAGATCAATATTAAAAAAAGTTCGTAATATTCCTATATAGCTCTCAACAGGCGGAGGAATCTCCTTTTCACAAGCAACGCCATCATTCCAAGAATTTATCCAGATTATCATACTTAAAAGAATATTTATGAATCTCGCATATCTTGTGGGTGTTTCCAGTTTTTTAATATATTTCTCAGACAGTATCCAGGAAGCGGTGAAGTCGATACATGTATTGCCATAAATCGATTTTATCTGTTCTTTCAATTCTGATGCATAAAGGAATGGTTTTTTACACATTATGAAAGGAAAGTCGACCTGTGATGGAAGCATAAGTCCAGGAGGAGACAATACTGTAACTATTCGAGAACCTATTTTCATCTCTTTTTCAATTTTTTGTTTTAATTTATCAATGAGCATTAAATCATTAAACCAGAAAAACAAAATACTTACCTCGGAAAGGTCAAGATCTTCTACTGTTTTTTTTATAATTTCAATTCCATTAATATTCTTCATTTGATTTTTTGCATCTGTAACGTATTTCTCATTTTCATCAATACCTATGACCTTTTTAACCCCAAACTCTTCCTTTGCGATTTTTAATGAATTAATATTATTTCTAAATCCAATATAATAAAATACATCATCTGGCGACAGTTTAGAAAATGTAAAAAGATTTCTATAAACACTATTAGCAAGTGTTATATCATAACCAGAAATTACTTCTGAAGGTAAATGAGAAATAAATTCATCAATTTTCAAGCTTTTTATTTTTCTTCATAATAACATATATATTATTTCTTTTTATTTAGGAATAACCTTATAAATAAATAACTTGTATTTTCTATAGAATAAACTCGTGTATACCAAATCCTTATTTAAAAATAAATAAATTAATAAATAAGAATAACTTTATAAAGTAAAATTGCCATATGAAAATTATGTTTGATCCAAAAGATTATTTCTCAAGGATTACCGATCAAATAAGAAAGAACATCAACAAGTCTGATGAATCATATGAAAGAATAGTTTGTAAAATTTGTAATAGAATTTGCTATAATAAAAAAGATCTAAAAATTCATCAAAAGAAAGAACATCCAGATCTTCCCTCACCACAAACGAGAACTTAAATCCTTTATTTACAATAAGCTGAATTTTATTCCTCATATAGGAGAACATAAAACTGCTTACTAAAGAGGGTCAAATACTTAAATTTGATTATAAATTGTTAATTGATTGTGGCAGAAAATAAATATTACTGCATTTAATAATTTTATAAATGTTTATGATGAATCAGGTATAAAAACATTATAAAGTTTTAATCAACCCTCTCCAGATATACTGAAATATATTGTTGATTCCACTGGGAGAAATTTAAAAACTAAATGGCGTGGATGATAAATTAATAGTAATAGTCTTTATATCATCTTTATTAATCTTAGGAAATGGAATAACTTAATTAAAGTCACAAATTCATGGTAGTTTACATGTTGGATGCACTAAAGATGAATTTTAGAAATTGTTATACAAATTTTATTATATAGTGGATTTCTCAATGCTCGTTATGGATTACAGACTATGAAAGAGGTATGTGAAGAGAGATAAAGATATAAATAATTAAAGCGTTAAATGTTTAATATTTATTATATTCTTTTATTAAAAATTTTTATAATATTTATTAGTTCAAATTTTTTTTTAAAATAGTTAAAAACGACTATATTATTATTTTCTTCTATAACGAGTAAATGTATATGAACTGATCTTTAATTTTAATAAGGTTCTTAATCAGTTAGTATTCTACTAATCCGATATTAAATGATTTTATATAATTAATGTGGTTAAACCTGATATTATTATTTCGAGTACTTTTCAATCAAGAAAATTTTTAATGATTGAGTTTTATCAAATTTTTACTTCATGGACATAATGGGATATTCACATCATCTTATGGTAAAATTACAATTGTTGATTTTAAAGATTCATATTAATAGTTTTAATTGCGGAAAAGTTATACTTGTCAATGTGTCTAAAATATAATAGAATCTACTATTCACTTATAACAATCGTATGGAAGCTAATTTGTGAATACCACACTTAAGTATAATTTAATTATTAATTATAAAAATTCAACGCTTTGGAAGTAACAAGAAAAATTTTCCTCTATGGTATTATTTACTTTGATATTGAGATAAATTCGTACTGGAAAGTTTCTTTCCAAATAATCCCTATAAATTTATAAGGTATAAATAAGGTTAAAATTATTGAATAGGCAATCGTTATTAAGATTCAAATTTATCAAGATTACTACTGGAAAAACCCTTTTGATATTGCCGTAAAAGTTAAAATAAGTGAATTTCTCAATAATTAAATATTCTTTTTTTGAATTTTATAACAAATTCAGCAAAATTTAGTAAATTCTTTTTAATAAAGGAAAAGATCATAGAGTTTCATATAAAATATTCATCTATTGTTTACTTTTTGTATGGCATTAGTAAAAATAATTTATGTTACCAAATACTAAAAAAATAAATTAGAAATATTAATAAATTTCGAGATCAGTTGTACAATGATGAGTCAGAAAATTAAACTTAGTTTAATTATGTTTAGTGTGATTGGATCCGTCATATTTTTGAATTCGGGACTATTTCAGGAAGGCCTAGCACAAAATTTAATAAATTCAAGTCTGTCTACAACAAATAATACAGAAACACAAGATGTCAATAACCAAAGTACAGACAACGATAACGTTTTGGCTAATGTACCATTGGTTATTAACATTACCAAAAACTCAAATGCTACAGAAACTGTCATTGACTTTATTATAAACCAGGTGAATAGTAGTGTTGTAGATATTTCTGTACTAGAAGATCTTGCTAAGGACCGCATACCTTTGTTAATCGATACCTTAAAGAATACTAATGCTTCTAGTATTGCAGCTGAATATGTGCTTAATACAACAAAAAATGAAATATTAACAAATACAACAAGTAATTAATTTAATTTATCTGCTCCAATCTTCCATTTTTTTTAGTTAATTCTTTCTCTGGATATGGAACACTAATTACGTCGTGGTCGTGTGCTATATGGAGATTTTCGAAATTTTTTTTTGCTTCCATCTCGATTAACTTGAGATTAGTATACCTGGAACTAAAATGAGTAAGTATTAGTTTTTTAACTTTTGCGATTTTAGCTAATAATGAAGCCTCTAATGCAGTAGAATGAAACCGTTCAATAGCCTTATCTTTCTCTTGAGTTATAAAGGTAGATTCAAAAACTAATACATCGCAATCCCTGAAGAATATTTCTAATTTCTTGGAGGGGCGAGTATCTCCAGATATTCCAACTTTACGACCTGGACGTGACGGGCCAGTAAATTCCCTTGCAAATAGTTTTGTTCCATTGTATTCTATATCAACCCCATGTTGTAATAATGTATACAATTGACCTTCTGGGATGCCAGATTGTTGTGCACGTTCAATATTAAATACACCAGGTCTATTGTTCTCTTCTAAAATGAACGAAAAAGCAAGTATAGAATGATCTGCATAACAAGCTTTTATAAGGTAATCTTTTTCTTTTACCAAGATCCCTTCATTTTGAATGGTATGAACGATAATCTGATAATTAATATTAAAGTTAAGTATCTTACGATTTACCGAAATAAATTCTTGTAATCTTGGCTCACCGAATATATCAATAGGTTTTGTTCTACCCATTAAGGAAAGAGTTTGTAATAGACCCAAAAGTCCTAAACAGTGGTCTCCATGGATATGGGTGATGAATATTTTCATTTTTTTATTCATTCCTAATTTTGATCTGATAAACTTTATCTGCATCCCTTCCCCTGCATCGAAAATTATTATTTCATTTCCCCTCACAATGGCTAAGGAAGATAACCCTCTCTCATAAGTTGGGATAGCTGCAGAGGTCCCCAAAAATACTAATTTTAACTCTACCACGTGCACCGCCTTTTTTAAAGTTAATTAATGATATAGGTAGTCAAGCCGGTTAATTAGCATTAACTAGTATATTTGACAATAATATAGAAATATCTACTTTTGAACACAAACTTGGAATTGAATTTGTAGAAATAAGTTCTTTCGCTCCTGAATTCATAATTCTTTCATATGCATTGTCTAAAAGAATCGCATGAGTACATACTACAATGACATTTCTTATTTTCTGTTTTTTTAATACTTTGCAAGACTTGACTATACTTTCTCCAGTACTAATCATATCATCTACCAATATTGCATCCAATCCCTCCACCTCTTTTCCAATATTTTCATCTATGGAAACTAAACCTGTAATTCTATCTCTTTTTTTTTTGAGGCACAGGCAAGGTAATGTTAACAACTCAGCAAAATTTTCTGCCCTTTTTAATCCTCCAGTATCAGGTGAAACGATAATAGATTGTTCGATATTCACATTTTTTTTTATATAATCTGCAAGAAGTGAAATAGCCGTTATATTTTTAATGCTTATTGAAAAATAGGATAGCGAAAGTTCATTGTGAATATCTATTGTAATTACTTCGTCTACTCCAAAGTTTTCTATTAATTTGGCTATTACATCAATACTAATAATTTCTTCATCTAAGAATGCTTTGTCTTGTCTTGCATAGGCCATATATGGGATTATTACTGTTATGTTTGAAGCATTATCTTTTTTACATTTATGAATAATCATTAATAACTGAACGATATGTCTGTCAGAAGGAGGATAAAGTGATTGAACTATTATACAACGTTTATTATTAACAGACGGAATACGAAGCTTGCTTTCTCCATCCGCAAATAATGTTAGCTCTGGTTCAATAATTTTAACATTCAAATTTCTAGAAATACTTTTAGCCAAGTCTACTGAAGCAGGACCTGCTATTACTACAGAATCTTCCAACAAATAGTACTAACAAATCTAATCCAATCATAAAAACCTTTTTTAGAACTGAACTTTGAATAATAAGAATAAATTTATTTATTATGCCTTAACTAAATTTGACTTATTGAGTGAAAGATCCATCTATTGTATTCAACAAGATCATGGTAATTGTAATGGCATAATAATTAATTTAAATATAAAACATGATGAATCAAAAATATGTAATTGTCAATGTCACAATAATATGTATAGCCTAATTAAAAAGGCCGTTTTTGCTTTGAAAAATAATGAGAATGATAACTATTTTGGAAATAAAATATAGCCAAATAATGAATTTAGAAAAAAAATTACATGAATATCATATAATTGAATAAATTACATTTTTATTATAATTGTTATTTTGTCTGTATTTGTTTTACTTATTTCATTTTTTAATGCATCAATAAGATGTTCAGGAGAGATTAGACTCGAAAAATCAATTATTTTCATATCGTCCAAAATATGTACTTGAGGAGCCAATTCTTCATTAGACTTCTCTATCAATTGGTATATCAAAGAATCTAGTTCATTTTTTATTTTTTTATTACCTTCGATAACCTTTGCATTATCCAACATTAACCTTATTCTTCCAAATTTATCTAATATGACAATTGGATTTTTTCTTTTTTTTACAAATAATTGTTTTTTTATTGTCTCACATGTAAATCCAAAATAATTTTTCATATTAAATATTCGTTGTACATGATTACTTTCTAAGATCGAGCAAGCTATCGTTAACGCCTCCTCTTCATCGATTTCTTTTCTATTGTTCTTACCAATATCTAATTCAACATTCCCCGAAGCTATTGCTCTTAATAATGAACGTTCGTTCACGAATTCTGTTTGGATAGATAATGATTCTGGAACGGCACCTCTATCAAGTGCTTTCTTTTTAACATTCTCTATGATATTAGATACATCATTTGAATCAGGTTTATCAATCGTTTGTTCTATCTCCTCATAGATCATGGCAGCTGCTACCCCTATTGAAGAAACTACTTCTGCATTTTTAGCAATTTCATGTTTAAATTTATATTTTGTTGCTAAATAGGGAACTAAAACTGAAGCCCCTCCTCCTCCTCCTATAAGTACGGTTTTCTTCTCATCCAATTGATATTCTTTTATCATAGGATTCATTATATGTAAAATCTTTTTAAGTGAAAAATCTAATATCATTTCTGCGGTCCTTTGATAATTTGCTCCAATTTTTTTGCCAAGTAAAGAAAGCGATTTAATTGCAGAGCTTTTGTTTCCAAATGCATAATCTTCATTATTTATTAACCCTAAAGCATTAGCAGCGCAAGTATTAGTTATTGCAATTTTTTTATTATTTGATGTCTCGATACATACATAATCATCAGGATCCTTTTCTTTTGGTTTGAACGTTATTATTCTTGCGTTGTCTAATTCATCAGGTTCTACAAAACAAGAATATCTCAGCCCAGCTATATGTGCAGATCTTGGTCCCACATCAATAATTCGGTTATTAGAAAATCGAACTAGGGAACCACCTGCAACGCCGGCTACTCTTACATCCAGCGAACGTATACAGGTAGGATGATCCATTATAGTTACATATTTGATTTCTGGTTTTCCATTTTTTATGATAGAAATATTTGTAGAGGTCCCACCTATTTCAATGAAAACTCCATGCAAGATATGAGAATGTAATAACGCTCCCGCTACACTAGCAGCCGGACCAGATAATATTGTTAAAATAGGTTTATGCTTAAAAGTATCAATATCTGTAACTCCTCCATCTCCTTTCATTATCATTATTGGACAAGTAATATTTTCATTCCTAACTACATCTTCAACATATTTGGAGGTACTGATTGCTTTTGGCAATATTCCCGCATTAATAGCAGCAGTTAATGTTCTAATTTCTAATCCGTAAATACCTGTTAATTCATGACCTGCAGTTATGGGAATATCAGAATACTTCATCACATATTTTTCATTACTCGGATCATCAACACCATAAGCCTCACTTACAACTAATACCTCTGCCCCCTCTTTTTTAAGTATCTCAATAGTAGAAATAATTTTGTTTAGATTGAGATATTGTGACGTATCAATAAACCTATAACAAGTGTATAAATATTTATTAAGTGAAAGTTCTACATTTTTTATATTTGTTCTTTTAATGACATTGGATTTTTCTAATCCTACACCCATACCTATAATACCTACTTTTGCAGTATCTCCTTCAAGTAGTGCATTGACTGCCTGAGTGGTGCTGTGGGAAATTAATTCAATTTCCGATCTATCTATATTATAATTTTTTATTAAGTCCCTTAGTGCAATAATTATTCCAGTTGCTACACCCCTTTCAGAGTTATGAGTAGTTGGGACAGTAGATTTACCAATAAAATCACCAGATGTAATATCTATAGCTATAGCTTTTGTAAAAGTTCCTCCTACATCAATTCCCAATCTGATCTTTCTGTTCATTGACTAATATCCGTTAGGTACGCCTAATCTGACTTATTCAGTAGGTAAATTAATATATATTTATTCTTTTTGTTATATTTAAAAACACCAAAAAACTTCTTCTATCTTTTCTCTTATACCAATTTGTCTTAAAATTTCCTGAAACTCTTTTTTATTATCAGAAACTAATATTCTCATTTTCCCATTTTTAACCTTATTATTTAGATTATTACTTAATAAAAATTTTTTTATCTCTTTAACTATCAATTCAGCTGGATCTAGGAATTCCACTTGTGGATATAACTGATCAAGTTGATCTATTATAAAGGGTAAATGTGTACTCGATAATGTAATTACATCAATATCATCTACATTCCCCAATATTTGAGTTAAAAAAGATTTTATCTTTTTCCTATTTCTCAAAAAAGTTCCATCTTCTATCAAGGGAATTATAGAAGATGCATTATATTTAGAAACGAAAATATCTTGCGGAATTTCAGATTTTATTAATTTATCTAACTCTTTACTGTTTATTGAAGATTCTGTTGCCATTATTCCTATGTGTTTTTTTTGAGTTATTTTTACCGCATTTTTAATAGGAGGTTTTACTCCAAATAAAGGAATAGTTGTAAGAGATCTGATCTTATCAATAACTTGGATAGTAGGTGTATTTGAAGCAATTATTATCAATTTAGGATTAAACCTTTCTAAATATTTAATGGTATTATGGACAATCTGGAAAAGGTCATTTTGTGACTTTTTTCCATATGGAAAGTTTGCTTTATCAGCAAAATAAATTAAATTTTCATTAGGGAGTTCTTTTTTTAATTCTCTAATCACCGAGATCGATCCAATCCCCGAATCAAATACAACTATAGGAGAGTAATTCATCAGTATAGATCCATATAAAGCATTCAATATAATCCTTCAAGAGTATAATAAATCTCCTTCTGGTTTTTTATCAAATAAATTAAATAATATGTAAAAGGATCTGAATAACAAATAAAATAATCTAATCTATATATATAATCTTATCTTTTTTTTACCTTTAATTGTATCTTTATATTACTTAATCTGGTATAAAATCCATGTCTTAATGATATAGAACAAATTTTACTTCGGTAACTTGTTTATTAATAGGTCTAATAATAGAGATACTTAAAGTATTGGGTATATTTTTTTACTGATTTTTTGTTTAAGTTGTTTGGACATTTTGTAATTCTCCTGATCCAGGTTCTGCAATAATTGATCAAACTATTTAATTATATATGCTATTTCCATTAACATTTCTAATTTGCGCTAAATAATACCTGTGATATTATTTTTTTTATTTAATCTCTAGTTAACATCAAGGATAATATAAATAATTAATTGTAGTAAAAAAAAATTTAGACAAAATCAAAGTTCTCTATGTGTTATTAAAATATCTATCATTAAAATATCTAGAACAATTTATTTATAAAAATACCAATATGCTGGTTACAAAAAGAATAAACAATATTACAGTATCATGATTTAAAATTTTTAAAAGCATACTAATTATCAAATATTTGTTTTGTTATTTTGAAAGTCATCTAACGGAACACTATTCTAGAAGGTCTTGACTGTTATACTTCAGCAAATCTAATTTGTGTTAAATTTTGATATTATATCTCATACCAGTATCATGTATATAAAATCCTAAATTTTCATAAAACTTTGAGTTGTATTCAGAACAATTTAAAATTACCTTATAGCATTTTTCATTCTTCGCTAGTTCTAATACTTTTTCTACAAGCAGGGATCCGATCCCTAATTTTTCGAAACCTTTTCGTGTTACTACATCTTCTATATGACAAATCTTTCCTCCATTATGAATAAATTTTTGTTCTATAATTGCGGTAATCGATCCAACTATATCAGAATCCTTTATAGCAACAAAAATTCTGATGTTACCTGCATTCTTTATTTTTTCCAAAATCTTTTGGGAAAATTCTTTATTATAAACATCTTTACCAATTTCAGTAAGATTTGATAAAGTATCAAAAAAGCTATCAATCAGATAATCTTTTTCTAACTCTTTAATTATTATTTGAAAGTCTTTTTTTTTTATTTCTCTCATTTGTTAAATTATAACTATCATCAATCAATTAAAATTCTTTATCATATTTTGAATAGAATTAATAAAGAATTTTATTTTTGCAACTAAATATATAATAATAATCAATTCTTTATTTTGATAAATTTGGTAGAATAATGATCTTTTTTATGTACTTTAACAATTAGGATTCCTTTAACCTTTAATTATATAACAGCGTAAATAAGTTCCCTGATGAAATAATTTTATAATAAACCTAAATAATTTTTAAAAGAGGATAAATTATCAACGGTATTATGCAGAGTCTAAATATCTCCCTTTAATAACACCTGTTTTTCTCTTCTAAATGTGTTTTATAACCATCATGTTAATGAAATTTTAATTTCCATTCTCAGCTTGAAGGCATTAAATGATGGTATTTCTATTACTTCAAAATTTATAGGCATATACATTTACAAGGAACATTATCAATGTACTTAATTTATTTGTAAATTATTATTGCATTTATGGTTTTTTTAAATTATTATCTAATGATAATATTTAAAAAGATTCATGAATTTAGTTTAATTTTCAGTCACCCTAAAGAACTGAGAATATAGGTGATATCAATTATTTTATTATAGTTTAAAATATTTATTACCTCAAAATAGTATTTTTACTCTAAGATTCAACCGAATTTTCCACTAATATATCTCTCAGTCAATTCGTTCGTTGGCGTCTGAAACATTTGTTTTGTTTTTCCATATTCTATCAAGTCTCCAAGGTACATGAACGCAGTGTAATCTGAAACTCTAGCTGCCTGTTGCAAGTTATGTGTTACTATTACTATAGTAAGATGTTTCTTTAACTCATGAACTAGTTCCTCAATCTTAGTAGAGGCAGTAGGATCCAAGGCCGATGTAGGTTCATCCATCAAAATAACCTCAGGATGCATTGCAAGTGCGCGTGCGATACATAGTCTTTGTTGTTGGCCACCTGATAGACTCATTCCAGGTTTATTCAATTCGTCTTTTACC
>DASQLB010000161.1:0-9842 GCA_035630235.1 Nitrososphaeraceae archaeon
ATTGCCAATATATCATATGTAATAATATAAAAACAATTTTAAAAATTATTACAATTTATTTTATTAATATTTCATTTCTATGTTGGAAGAGTTTCTTCAGCAATTTCTCCTTTTTTCATCCTATCTTAAATATGCAATAGCCCTATGATTAATTGATTATTATTGTTATTTGTTTACTAAAACTTTTGTTAACTAGAAATCAGAGGATTAACATAAACAGTGAAAAAGTATTTGATAAGTAACTTACAAATGAAATTTTATGTAGTACGTTCTCCTGTTACTACCTTATATTTAGCTCTTATTATTACAACTTAAGTTGAAATTGGAATATTAAGATGTGAATTCAATACCATTAATAATAAAGAGATATTTATTATTCATTTTAAATATTATTAAATTTAAAAAATTATTCAGGTTCTTACAGATTCAACAAACTGGTAGGGTAGACTCTTCCTGTGGTAGGGTTCTACTACATTGTATTCAGATATGTTATTAGCAACTTATTTTAAAGTGATATTAATGTAAACTTTAATAAAAAATTTTTACTGTATATTTTAGTATATCAAAAAATATTAATTTAATTAGTCAATTAAGTGAAGTAGTTTGTAATAACTCTCCAATTTCAGTATGCATTTTAAGATAGTTTAAACCTTTTTCGGTAGTTTTGAACTTATTAGTCCCCTCCAGATATTCTATTAGATTATTTTCTATCAAAATAGATAGATATTCCTTTACTTGATTGTAACTTAGAAATGCAAAGTACATAATTTTTGTCTTGGTTTCTCCTCCGTTTGCAGCATCCAGTATCATTGCTACTATTTCTGTCCGGCTTCTATTTCCCATATTATTAGAAATGTGATTTACTATTTTAATATTAATATCACAAGAAAAGTTAAGATAACTATAGTAAACCAATACTCATATTATTTATAAATAGAAATTAGTATGGTTCTATCACTACATTGTATCAGATTTATTATTAGAAACCTATTTTTAAATTTATTTTTGAACTATTAAGACGGGAATTCATTAGACATTTACAAAGGAGGAAGTAATACCGATAGTTGTACAAAAATAAGAGCCCAAAGTAGATACTGCTTTCTTGTATTGAGCTTTTATAACTTATTGAAATAATTAAGATAAAATTTTAAATTCCGACTGTTCTATAGATATTATTTAAAAATAAAATAGAGATGGATTTGAAAAGTTGTCAACTAACCACTTTAAACGGTCACTTCACCTATGACTTCTATTTCTATCGAACATTCAATCAACAGTTTTATATTTGCTTCATATTCAATAATTATCTTTAGGGCTTATTAATATAATTCATTAACATAATAAAAATATGGAAATAATCAAGCAAACATACATGAAATTTATAAAATAGTTCAAGATCAAATTACCAAAATAAATATAAAAGAAGGAATAGATATCAATTTAATTTCAAAGGATATAATGACTCATTTAGATTATCTTATATCTTCTGAAACTTATGAATCACAAATATGCCATGTTCGTTACGATAAAAATAATTTAGAGATAAAAATATGGGTTTTAAGTCTAATACTTATGTCTTGGACATTAATGAACCTAACAAATAAAGTCAAAGAAGGACATTGTCTTAACATAAATCATCAACATGGAGATCAAAAACTAAGTGAATGTTTCGATGGAAGAAAATTCCATTATTCTATTTATCAAAAATGCATAAAATCTTTCTATGATAGTTTAGGAGTTATAGAAAAAGACATAGCCGAATATCGATTCTATTAATCCGAGAAAGTAGTGAATATTCTAATATACTGCTATGGTCTGTGCTGGATTTTAATTAAATGTTATATTTTTATTGATTATAAATAATCTCTTTCTTATCTATTATTTATGAAAGAGTACAAATTTTAAGATATTTTTAAATACTCATTTAACATTTTATCCGTTTATATTTCAAGACGCCTAATATACTTAGACTTAGTATCAGAGGATTTCATCACATGAAAAAACATGGTATAAGTATTTATTTAAGCTATTCTTCGCTCGATAATCATAAATAACTATTAGGATTTCCATACTTGATACCTCTAAACTTGCTGGTTGCACTATATTTTATATATGTTGGACTACCATATACCATCTATTACAATAATGATATTATTAATAACTTATTTTAAAATTATTCGATAATATGTATAAATCTCATATTTTAGTATTTTTTTGCGTCTTTGCATTCAATTATATATCTTATGTTCCTATATTATGGTATGCAAGAATATTGTCATCAATAAGAAATAATTAAACAAATTGAATCCAACACCGTACTTGAGTTAGTAGGTAGATAAGTTCTCTCACTTCTCTCAAACCAGCATCTGGAAACCTACTAACTGGAGTAATTTTTTATATTTTAATAAAATATTCTACTTAAAACAAATATAAACAAATGAAAGAGACTATTAAAATATCTTTTTACCTTAAAAAACTGTTTATAATTTAACTTGATTTCTATATAAAATAATGAAGAATAGACTAATCAGTATATTGATCAATGAATAAAATAATAATCCATATCTTTCATTTAAAATTATTTATATATATAATTATTAAAATGTTAGAAACATTTATCTTTAATTACCAAATTATGCAGACATCCAATGCATAGTATATATATTTGATCTCTATTACAGATATAAATGCTATAAATTAATTAGCATTTTAATAAGTTTTGAGTATACTTAATGTTAGAAAAGAAGAATTAGATACCAATACATATACTACCTATAATCTAAATAATCGTAGATGTAGATACAAATGAATTAACAAACAATTAAGAATACATTGAATTACTTCTTAATGAATAATCAAAATTATTCTAATGTGACTCATTCGTTTAACAAATAAATCATATCATTTTACATTTACCAAACAAAGATTTAAACTCTCTCATTTGAAAAATTAAAATATTAAATATTATAGAAGATATTTTTAGAGATTATATAAATTATCCAATAAAAATTTAATGAAACCTGAACAAGTTTCAAAAAAGATTTATGATATGATATTATTCAAAAAGATTACTATAATGGACAGTCTATAGAATTTTATAATCGATGATATTATAAAAATTTGATAATACTATACTGTGAGTAATATTGATATTAGTGCAAAAGTAAGAATCTTTTGTTAAGTAAATAAAATAATATTTATGAATTCTTTTATGATAGTAAATTTATCTTAGCAATTTGTCTGAAATAAATTTATGCAATTGTGAATCAGACATATTCTTTTTTTTCCTCACAAAAGTTTTAGCAATTTCTCCTACTGTATATCTGAACAAATAGTCCGAAGAATTTGAAGTATTTTTAATTGCTTCAAGTATTACAGTAGCAACTTCTTTGGGTGGTGGGGCATTATTCATAGCAGAAAAATAATGAGATAGAAATGTATCTATAGTATTGGAATAATATGAGGAATTCTTTTTCTTAATATCATTATTAGAATAATTAACTTTTGGTTCTTCTTTCTTTTCATCTCTCAACAGAGGTTCTTGTAATTTATTGTCAATTGGATTTGGGAATTTAATATTTGGCACAAAACTAGTATTGATAACACCTGGTTGAATAAGGATTACTTTAATTCCATATGGCTGAAGCTCATAGGATATAGATTCACTTAATCCTTCTAAAGCAAATTTTGTACTTACATATATGCATTCTGCAGGAATACCTACTACCCCTGCAAGAGAAGTTACATTTATGATGATCCCATTTCTTTGTTTTCTCATAGAGGGCAAAACTTCTTTAATAGTTCTCATTGCACCAAAGAGATTTGTTTCGAACTGTTTCTTTGCTTCGTCTATAGATATGTCTTCCAAAGCACCAAATAAACCATAACCGGCATTATTTATCAAAATGTCAATTCTCTTTTTTTCATCAAGTATTTTGTGTATTGCATTCCTTACTGAATCATCATTATCCACATCCATTGATAATACTTTTAAAGGAAGATTCTCATTATTTGCAATTTTTTCGATTTTATCGCTCTTACGTGTATCTCGCATTGTAGCATATGTATAAAATCCATTTCTTGCAAGAAATAATGAAGTTTCATATCCTATTCCAGTTGAACTACCTGTAACTACTGCAATATTCTGTTTTTCCAATCTAATCTTAGGCAATTACAAAATAGACAAAAATATAATTCTATAGTTTACAATAACAATAAATTTACGGTAACTATTATTGTTTCTTGCTCTAAATCATTATTAGTAATAATTAAACGTACTGTATATCTGGATTTTAATTTTTTAATTATTCTAAATATTTCATAATATTAATATCTGGTTCCTCTTTAGAATACTAGAATTCATCTACATAAAGGAAGTTGGTCGGGAGTAGATCCTTCCATGTAGTAAGCATCTACCAAAAAGTATTTAGATATATTATAAAAAATATGAAAAAGAAAAAAGAAAAGAAAATAGATTGTCAAGAGATCAAGACATATCGTATACGCTACTACTTTTGTATTATTTCATTCTATTTTGCCTACAAATATATCAGAAAGAGATTGTTCTTCATTGAATTGACATGACTGACTCTTAGAAGGTTCCAAATGGATGCAAATTCTGTTTGTATATCTTGAAAGACGGTAGGCACCGATTATATCAATATCACTGTCATTGCAGGTAGCAATCGAAGCCAGCAAGTCCTTTCTCAAAAATGGATGTAAACTAAGCTTTTCTTTGAAAAGTAGTAGCGATCTACACTGAACTTGGTCGTCCTTGAATACACTGTGGACCTGTTTGCACTACATTCCCTTGAATGTCTTTTATTGCTTGAGGACCGGATGATCCTTGCTGAACTGTTGCTCAAGTTGGTCCTGGTAGACCTTGTATTC
This sequence comes from Nitrososphaeraceae archaeon, assembly GCA_035630235.1. Classification (GTDB taxonomy): domain Archaea; phylum Thermoproteota; class Nitrososphaeria; order Nitrososphaerales; family Nitrososphaeraceae; genus TH1177. The sequence continues at coordinate 4,891 of DASQLB010000161.1, forward strand.
CTGTTCCGTTATCGCTTTTTCCTTCGAAATTAAATTTACAGAATTCCACTGAACTTACAAAAAATCCATCAAATGGACCTGGACCTGTTCTATACTCATACTTCTTATCATAGGTTGGGTATTTACTATAACTATTATTATCACATAATAGTTATCGTATTATTAAGCTATAGCTGTATTTGTAAAAATATTCTGCTATTGGTTTAGAAAAGGGATTAATGTTAACATTATCAATGAACTTCAATAAATAAAGTATTGAGGTACATTTGCTAAGATAGTATTACTAACTTTGAGTAGTTAATGTTTATTGAGCTTTTTTTAGGTCGATTATTATTAGTAATCCATTTCTAAAAATATTATAACACTAAATATTAATTAATTTTCTCTAGTAATTACACTTTCATTTTTTATAAATCAAATTATTAAATTATTGAATTTACTTGTACCATTAGACTCACCATCCAATATTACAGTTCACTTACATATTTAGCAAGCAGCATTGTACATAGAGAATAATTTGGAGATAAGTTAAGTAAATTAATATAAATAAAATAAAAAAACTTTTATTCTGTTATAATTGAGTCAAATGTAATGAGAAATAAAGAATATTTATTTTTTATTTATATTGTTACTTTATTATTAGTTATATTTTCAATAGACAATGAGATTTTGGCTCAAATAGACTATAATAATGATACTTCGGCCGATATTGCTTTTGCAAATTCAACTCAAGATTCTGAGGAAGATAGTACAGTTGAATACTATAATGATGGCAATATGGATAGCCAAGCGTTCAATGATTCAATGACTAAAATGGATGACTTTTTCAGCGGAAACATCGACAACTATCCACAACAACAATTCAATGAGGATAATATTCTTTCAGATTTTGGAAAAAGTCTATCAGATAGTATATTTAATGATACTTCCATTTTTGGGGTGTTAGGTTATAGCTTAATTGACAATGTGAAAGTGATAGGAGCTAGAGCAATTGATAATGATTCTATTAATGTCACTTTAGGATACAATAATAAAAATGATTCTTTTACTTCTCCTTCAGTAACAGTTGTAGCACATAAACTTGATATTAATATAGGTGACCTATTCTCTTTTCTTCCTTCTGCTTTAGCAGGTGGCGAAGATATGATGATGATTCCTTCTAGCAACCCCTTTCAATTTGATAATAATATGCCTATTTTTGATATGATTAGTAATTTTAAGATAGGCAGTAATGTAGCAGAATCTGGATGGTCTTCCCCTCATGATGTAACTATAAAGGTTAGAAATGGTGGATTCGAACAAAATGAATCGGACACATCGATAATATTGATAGAACTTATTCCTAAAGAATAAGACTGTATTTTTACTAAAGTACTGACAGACCTGATGGTGAAAGAAAATTGGAGAGCAATTTCAATATTGGATAAAAATTGAGAATCTATTGTAGAGATACTACTTGTTACATTTAGCTTTATTATTGGAACATAATTAAAAATAGTTTGTGATTATAAGTAAAATTTAATAAAAATTGATTAAACTATAAATTAGTTAATAGTTTCATTGGTTTAACTTGACTATATAATTTAATATTCAACTGGAAAAAGCTTGCTTTAAAAAAGCAGATAATATATTTAGTAGATTAGCTGTGTTATATATTATTAATTATATTACAGTGTTGTTATGAGCATGTCTGGTATATCAATACCTATACTTTAAAATAAATAAAATACGTCAAATGAATAAAGACTTTAGATAAAGTTGTAATAATTGCAATAAGATGAATGTAAGAATCACTATATCAATCATTTGATATAGACGAATGTTAAATAAATGATTTCAAGATTGTCTCAAAAGAGTATATGTAAATATGGAAAATATTATTTTTATACAACCTATGAAGTAATGCAGTTTATTGGAACAGAGAAGAATAGGAATAATTTTTATGGTATTAGGTGCTCTTATATTAGTTGTTCCATTAATGATAACTATAACCGAGAGTTCTCTTCGAATGTTTATTCCAATGGTTGGTTTACTACTTTTACTTTTTGGTTTTCCCATAATATTAAGTAGTATGAAAGATAAAAATATAGAAACTTAGGTAAATACAAACAAAATTATATAAATCACAATTTTTCTCTCATTTTATCTGAAATATATGCTAAATTAATGATATTACTTTTATTTGAATTTCAATTTTAAAATTTCCTTTATAGATACTTGTCTATAACATAGAATGCTGATAAATCAATCAACATCATCGTAATAGTCATGGCTTTGCGAAGATCTGTTAATTGTTGATGTATTGTTTCTCAGGGATTATTAGAATTGATTGCTGAAGATAAAGCAATACCAAGCAGTATTTCTAAATGGTTCATGTAGAAAATCAAGAACACGTTGTATTTCTTCATATTTCGGAGCTAATTGATCCAACAGATCATAGGATGATAATTCATGTTCTATTGCATTATCAAGCGGATCTGTTGAAGTGCTGATTTGAGAATTATTTACGGAAATTTAGTTATCCAAAAATAGTTGGTTTTTGAAATTTATTGAATTATTTTTGTTATCTTTACAAAAACGGTTTAAAGGAATCGATCTGTTGGTTTTATTATGTTAGCGGTTAGAGATAACGTTTTCTAGTGCACAAGAATGTTTATTGTTGCAATGACGATTTGCATTCCATCTTCTTGTAAAAGATTGTCTACATTTAGAGCATATCTATGTAGGTGTTTCAATACTGTAGATATTGACTATAATAAAATTAGTTTCATAACTATGCCAAAGAGTAACTCAGAGTCACTCTTTTTATCTTATAAAGAAAAATTGTATTGAAAAAAAATTTAATTTCAAATTTACGGAAAGTAAAACTCTATACAATGCAAGAAGCTTCAAACATCCAGGCATTTAATATACACCTCTTGTCTCCGATAAAGAATTATTATACATTAAATTGCATAGAGACCCATTTTAATCTCTAATTGTCATGGTGTCTTTCTCCTTTGACATTACAATGATTATAGAATCAAATTTACACGCAAATATGTTTGATCCATTATCTAGATCCATACCTTGACCGTTTTATAGTAAGATCAGGAAACTATTTTTATCCTGTCTAGTGTTCTTGTTATCGAATTGACAGCAGAAGTGGCATTCCAAGGTATTTCCAAATAGTCCTCCTGATACAATGTCCCCTCTACTATATTATCAGAAGGTCCAAACACTATCTTTTGGCCATCTAGTGTTATTGCTACCAAAGTCAACAAAATATTACTGACCAGTCGGGAGTAGAGCCTTTCATTTAGTAGGGTTCTATTACATAGTATTTAGCTTTTATTATTAATAACTTATTTTTAAATGGATATAAAAATAGAATTACTATAAAAATTAATATTGTATATTTTAAGATATAAAAAAAATTAGATTAATTAGTTGTTTTTGAAAGTAGTTTGTAACAATTCTGCCATTTCGTTATGAATTTTAAGTAAGTTTAATCCTTTTTCAGTAGTCTTGAATGTTTTAGTTCCATCAAGATACTCTATTAGATTATTCTCTATCAATATAGAAAGGTATTCGTTTAATTGGTTATAACTTAGAAAGGCAATGTACATAATTTTTGTCTTGGTTGTTCCTCCATTTGCAGCGTCAAGTATCATTGCTACTATTTCTGTCCGGCTTCTATTTCCCATGTTATTAGAAATATGATTTACTATTTTAATATTAATACTACAAGAAAAGTAATCTAACTACAGTAAAACATTCTTCATATTCTTTACAAATTAAAATTAGAACGGTTGTATAACTACATTGTATTAGCTTTTATTAATAGAACTTATTTTTTAAATATTTTAAAAATAATATATAATATATTATACCTACTACTAACAAATAGAAAATTACATCAATACTGCCAAAACGTCACAATGGATTAGACTCTCCAAAAGTATTTGTACAGTTATTGACAACAAATTTGACTTTTATAAATAACAGATAAAGCTGATAAAAATATAGAATATTATATATGGCATTCAAACATATAATAGTAAAAAGGATTTTCACAATACATCAATTGGCACATTTCTTGAAAATAGATTTAGAAAAAGATTTAGAAAAATACAAATCCAAACTAATGGTTATAACAGGTGATTTTTTTCTTTCAGACCCAAAAATTACAAAAGTAGATAAAGACTGGTTATATCCTCAAATGATACAGGCAATCAAAAAAGTAAAAAATTCGATTATTCTTGTATTTTCATCTACAAAACTGTCACAGTTAGTAAATTATGAAAAGGATAAGAAATGACGAATAGCTATCTTGTGTCGAAAGACTACTTAATTTATTATTATTACGATCAAATATAGTGAACCCGATAAAAGTGTGGGCCAGTCGGGTTGCTAGGGATTTTTGCCTCTATTTACTATACAATATTAACAAACGAGATAAAAATATTTAAAAAATAATCTCCATGTAGATCATTTTATACATTATATATTATTGGTCCCACTCTTTAAATGCTCAATTTCATTGAAATATTCCAGTTCTATAAAGAGGGACCACCTAAATTTTTATAATTTAAAAATTAAACAGAATCATTCTAGTTATTCTATCATTTTAAAAAATGCTAATTTTAAATAACAAATACCTTCAGAGTAATTTCAATTCCAAATTTGCAAAGATATTAAATATTTTCAGGTTTGTCATAAATTGTAATGGGTTTTAATAATATTCTTAAATAAATGATAATGTACAGCGAAGTATAGCAGATTGTCCATATACTGTTAATTATACAAAATATTATTAGTTATAAACTATAACAATAACTAACAGAAGAGAACCATGAATTTTAAATAAATGGTAATTTATCATTTTAAGTAAAAGATGTCTTTTCTTAAATATTTGCTATTCTTTTTTGGTTTTACCTTATTTTTATATCTAAATAATTCCAACTTAACTT
>DASQLB010000162.1:0-6015 GCA_035630235.1 Nitrososphaeraceae archaeon
TTATTTTCGAATATAATTATAATATTATAACAATAGATAAAAATGAGATAATCAATGGTTCTATTACATTAAGGCAATTTCACGACCCCCATTAAATTCAAAATAAAAATCATTGCTACCTGTTAATGTAACACTATTGTACATAGAAATAAAAAATTGTAACCAATTATATGAAATAACGTACACTTCTTTCGAATACAAGGATAGTAATCATCAAAATTCTCGATTCTGTCCTTGAAGTATTGATTGACTCTTTCCATCTAATACTTCTGGAATGTTGAATGTAGATAGTGTTCCAATTACAGCACTTTGGATGTTTCTGAATACCATGTAACACCATCATTATACAACTATGTATTCATATTTCTCAAAAAGAAATCTAATAAATTTTTCAGCAACAAGCATCTTCTGTCTTCAGATGTGTAAATTCCAACCACAGATTTGTCAATTGGTTCTTACAAATACTAACCATGCACAACACAGAAGGGTATGCACACGATTTGCAAACTTTCTACTGAACATCCTTATGAGAAAGGAAGCAGACAGTATGAGTTTATTAACAATGATTTAGAAAAAACATCGAACAATCCAGAAATTGATTGGATAGTAGTTCATCAACATAAACCTCTATATTCAACAAAACAGGATAAACAAGAAGCAGAACAACTTAGAGATATATGAACAACTTTTCCAAAAATCTGACATTGACCTTGTAATCTCAAGTCACAACCAATATTATGAAAGAACATATCCTATTTTGTACAATGAAGATTATGAAAAATCCACCAATAAACAAGCACAACCCCCGCCAATAATTACAGACCACTCACAATCAGAATATCCACCTACAGATGGAATATTATTTCTGATGGTTGCACTGCAGGAGATGAATTAGACCCGGTTAAGGAAATACATGACTTTTATGTTGTTTCAGGCAAGTAAATTTAGCTTTTTAAATATTGAAATAGAGAATAAAGGGAAGACATTAGTTGGTACCTTTCATTCTAATGATGGAAATATAATAGACCATTTTAAACTAAATGAGACATAAAATATTTCAATTCTCGTATAATCTTTTTGAAGAATACATTTCAAATTTATTTGGAACACATTGTTAGAATCCAAAAATATGTTAGGAATAAAGATAGAATAACAGAAGAAAGATTTCCTGAAAGATTACAATAAATTTCCCATCAAAATATCTAAAATATTGTTATTGTTTATAGAATATTACACAAACCACTAAATTATTTCATCTGTAGTAATGATGAGTTATTGAGGTATGTCTAAGTACCAACAAATCAACAATCTTTTATTCTATCTTATCTTTCATTATATACCAAAAGAAATCTGCTTGAGCAATTCTAACACCTATTTAATACCTCTCATTGATTCAATAGGAACAAAAATAATTTATCTATTATTCTATTTTATTAAAGATGTTGTCAGTTAAATAAATTACCAGTATCCAATTTTATAGTATTTGTTGAGACAGGTTTTTCAAATGTTACTATTATAGTTTTGTCATCAAATGAATCCAGATTTTGTAATATATAATTTGTAATTCCTTCTAATACAAATTTATCTCCGCCTTTTCTACCATGAACCACGAACTTTAATTTATTATCTTCCATTACCGAAGACTCTTAGAGAGGTAACAATTGCTTTTATAGTTTATGTTACAATGTCTGAAACTTATAAAATTAGATAGATGAAATATTAAATAATAAATAATAAATATCAAAAGTATTACCTGCCTATCGGGCCGGCAAGGAGTTAGGTTTGTCAAATTGTTTAATTACTCTCCTTTCACATTCAGTTCCCTCTGGTGGTCTTAGGTCGTCACCAGAAACACACGCATGATATCTGTCTCCAACTTGTATTAAACAGATATCTGTTTTCCTGTCAAAAGTAAATGTTCTTTTAATTATATTATCCTTACTTATGTCAAGTTCAGCTTGAACATCTTCTATAACTTCAGATTGTATTTGACCTTTTATCATGGCACCAATTACTAACTTTTCAGTACCTTTTTTATCAGCCAATGGAGCAAGAATTTTTATTTTAACTTTATCACTATTTGAGTCATTTACATTAGTTAGATGTGTTGCATAAACTGCTTGGCTTTTTGCATATACCTATGAACCAGATTTAAACAATTCAATTTCTGTTGGTTTTGATGTGCTCAGCAAGTCTCCTTCATTACAATCAAATTTGATCATTGATTTGTACTCTTTCAAGACATCTCCTACTTTATATGCACATACAAAAAACTCAACGAGTGTACCTGCTTCAACTATATCATTTTCAACATCTGTTTTTAATTCTACGTCTACTTTCTTCTTTTGTCTATTGAGGATATAGGAATATCTTGTTTAAAGTCTTCACCGTTTATAAAGGCTGTAACTCGTATGAATTTAGTATTTTTCATATCTACATTGTTCAAATTAATTTGGGCGTTAATTACTAGTTGGTCTTTATCTTTTTCCTTTTTATCCTCATCATCTTTATCTTTTTTAGCAAAGGCTGATTCATAAGAAGAAGAAACATACATTATACTAACGGCAAGGATAGTGCAATAAGAATATATAGACATTTAATGTAATCTTTTTCTACCATCTTATTTGTTACAAATAATATGGTATATTTAATATTTTCGTGATAAAGATTCTATACATTAATACCGGATAAAATTCGGAATTTATTTTGAAAATTGTTTATACACCTATAACTCTTAGTTTTATCAGACTAATAGGAATTTTTTTCAATATTATTATTAATATAAAATATCTTTACTAAAATATTATAAATAACATAACGAATTGTCAGTTATATGTCTGTAGAATTAATATCAGGAATTATAGAAAGTGCATTCAATGTAGACTTTAAAATGATGTTTGCAGTTATTTTCAGAACAATAATTGTTACATTACTAATTGTATTTGTAATAAAATGGCTCGGAAATAAAGGCTTAGGTCAACTAAGCACTATTGAACTTATTATTATATTAGGCTTGGGTAATGCAGTTAGTGAGCCCATGTTAAATCCTACTGAAACTTCTATACCTCAAGGATTTGCGGTCATAATTATAGCAATAGCAATATTTAAGATGTATGATTATCTGACTACCAGATACAAAAAATTTAGTAAAGTTATAGTCTCAAAACCAATATTGTTAGTCGAGAATGGTAAAATTTTAAAAGACTCTATGATGAAGGCTAGAATTTCAGAAGAGGAATTTGAATCTTATTTGAGACTTAGTGGGACCGATGATATTTCTGATATTAGATTGTCATATTTAGAAATTAACGGTCAAGTAAGTTTTATTAAAACTCAAAAAGAGAAAAAAATTCAAACCCAATTTTGAAGACTAGAATGTATAATATTAATTAGATTATGGATTTTACTGTCATCAATAATAATTAATTGTCTCCAGAAGAAAAACCACAAATGAAGATCTAGAAAAAAAATTGATGTGACTAACTTTACATTTTTCAATACTGCTAGTTAATTAAATATCTATAATTATAGAATTATTAAATTTTTTAAGAAAAGAATTACATACTATAAAAATAGATAGGTAAAAGAGTGACTTATAATCATATTAAATAATCATTCTATTAATTTATTAATATCAAGAAAGATAGAATTTAGTATAAAATATGTTAAACATTGATAATAAACTTTTCCCTTATCAATCTAGAATTTCAAATTATATTATACCAAGTTCAATTATTTCTTTAATAATCTTATTATTTTTTGCATATAATAATAATCTAATAGTATTTGGTCAAAAATCAGATTCTCAATTTAGTGAACAAGATATCAATATAGTTTCTGCTGGGGATTTTTACTGTAATGATGAAACAGAAGACACTATCAATAATATTATTTCTGTTAATCCAGAATTAATATTCACCACAGGGGATCATGTTAAAGATGAAAAATCTGCTAAATGTTGGATTAAAATGTCTAAAGAGATAAAAGATAAAATGAAAATTGCAATAGGAAATCATGATGCAGAATTTTCTAAAATATACAAACAAATTATTAAAAATCACAACGTGAAAAGTCCATATTACTCATACAACTTTAAAAATATACATTTCATCAGTTTATCTACAGAACATCCTTACGAAGAAGGCAGCAAACAATATAAATTTATTAAAAGTGATTTGAAGAAATCATCAACAAATTCTAGTATTGATTGGATAATGGTTCACCAACACAAACCATTATATTCAACAAATGCTGACATAGAAGAATCAGAACGTATTAAAAATACTTTTTTACCATTATTTGAAAAGTATAACGTCGATTTAGTAATATCTGGACATAACCAATACTATGAGAGAACATATCCAATGTCATCCAATAAAGTAATAAAATTTGAAACACAAGACCAAGAATCACTGTCTGAACTTACAGAAGATGATGTTTCAAATTCTATTTATGAAAATACAAATGGAATCATATATTTAACTGTGGGCACTGCAGGAGATGAACTACAGCAGATTAAAGAGAAAGAAGATTATTACGTAATACAAAAAGAGAAATATGGATTTCTTAATCTGAAACTAGAAAATAATGGAAAGACAATAGTTGGAGAATTTCGTACAAATAATGATAAGATATTAGATAATTTTGTAGTAAAAAAATCTTAATTTATAAAATTGCCTACTACTACAACCAAAATGCCAATATCAAGATGTTAAGTTAATTATAATGTCTACAACAATGAAATGTGAATGTTGATCTTCAACTTATTATTATAGCATTTATTTTGATAATACACCATAACTTTTTTTATTTTTTATTTGGTAATAATTTATTTTCAAAAGAAGCAAAAACTATTTTTGTGAAATATATTTTTAAAAATAATAATGCTTCCAAATAATATATAAATATTGTCTATATTAATATATGATTAGACTGTTCTTTTAGTAATGTTATCTGTATTGCTTTCTCAGATGCATTTCTAACATATTCATATCCTATTAGTCCAAAAAATAACTTTGAAATAAGTTGTAAAAGCTAGATACAGGATAGTATTAAAAAGACTCTATACTTGCAGAATTTCTTTAACGCCCAGCTAACTAAATTTATTGATGAATCATATTAATATGTTATATGCATGACATAATCAAAAACTTGGTCAAAATTTTAAATTTATGACTCTCAAATCTTTTAATACTATTATGCTTATATAATCATAATTTAAGAAAGGTAAATAAAGGAAAATGATGTTATAATAATGACTAAAAAGATTTTACTAGTAGATGATGAACCTGATATTACCTATACAATACAGAAAATCTTAGAAGATCATGGCTTTAAAGTGGATAGCTTTAATGATCCTATTTTAGCATTGAATAACTACAAAGCCTATTTTTATGACTTAGTGATTCTTGATATAAAGATGCCAACTATGGATGGATTTGAATTATATCTAAAAATACGAGATATGGACCCTAAAGTAAAAATATGCTTTTTAACTGTAATTGCAACATTCAATGAAGAATTTAGAAAAATTCGATTATTATTGGGTAAAACAATCAGTGAAGACTACTTTATTCAAAAACCAGTCGAAATGGATGACCTACTTAAAAAATTAACCTCTCTAATGAATATCTAAAAACAAACAAATTTAATATTACTACATAGTTTCCGTCTTGTATTAATTTTAAAATTAATTTAAAACGAAGTTGTAATAATAAGAGCTAAATACAAGGTAGTAACAGGAGAACGTACTACATAAAATTTCTTTTGTAAGTTACTTATCAAATACTTTTTCACTGTTTATGTTAATCCTCTGATTTCTAGTTAACAAAAGTTTTAGTAAACAAATAACAATAATAATCAATTAATCATAGAGCTATTGCATATTTAAGATAGGATGAAAAAAGGAGAAATTGCTGAAGAAACTCTTCCAACATAGAAATGAAATATTAATAAAATAAATTGTAATAATTTTTAAAATTGTTTTTATATTATTACATATGATATATTGGCAAT
>DASQLB010000163.1:0-18638 GCA_035630235.1 Nitrososphaeraceae archaeon
TTGATTATCTTTTATAAATAATGATTAACACTGATATGATATGATTAACATTTTTCTAATATATGGGATTTTCTTTATTTCCTTTTATAGTCTATTATTTTTTGAAACTATTTTTGGTGAAAGCAATACTGCAGAATATCAATTTTTAACAAAATTTGGAGGAAAAGAAAGTAATGATGGCGAACTAAGTACACCTCATAGTATTGATATTGATAAAGAAGGAAATGTATACGTAACAGATACTGGTAATGACAGGATTCAAAAATACGATTTAGATGGTAAATTTATTTTACAATGGGGAGAAGAAGGATCTGAAGATGGACAATTCGATAAATTACATGATGTATATGTAGATCCATCTGGCGAATTTATTTACACACTAGAACTAGCAAACCACAGAGTACAGAAATTTACTCATGATGGTAAATTTATTTTAAAATGGGGATTTGAAGATACTGGTGGTAGAGGTGCTGAAAGAACCCCACATCAGTTATCTATAGATTCAAACGGATATGTTTATTTAACTGATAAAAATGCACATCAAATTTTAAAATTTGATGAGAATGGTAAATTTATAGAGTCATATGGTTCTAAAGGTTCTGCAGCAGGAGAGTTCCTTGAACCACATGGGATCGTCTTTGATTCCAATAACACAATATATGTAACTGACATGAAAAATTCTAGAGTCCAAGTTTTTGATAAAAATTTTAATTTTATAAGACAGTGGGGATCATTCGGAAATGGATCAGGACAGTTTTCAGGTACTGCCCCTGGAATAGACTATTATGAAAAGCAAGACATAGTTTTTGTTGTAGATAAAACATCAACTAATGTTCAAGTATTTGATAAAGATGGAAAATTCATTAGCAAATTCGGATCTAAAGGAAAACAAGATGGACAATTCAATAGACCTGAAGATCTTGCAATAGATCCAGAAGGTAAGGTTTTTGTAGCTGATACAGGAAATTCACGAATACAAGTATTTGAAAAATAATTATTTTTATTATCTACAAATTTTAAATGAGTTCGCTCAAAGTTGGGATTAAAGCAGTCTTAAAAGATGATAGGTTTAAAGATAAATATCAAGATGTAGAGTATATCTCAATGTTGATTAGGCATATTGAGTTTAAAGATGTTATGGAATGAATCTCAGAAATGACTCTAGTAGATTTAAATCGCGATGAAATGTCTTTGATTATTAATCTCCTAAAATTTAATATCGACGACTTGAGCTTAGGATCTCCCAATCGACGTATCCCAGATGCTACATTGAAAGAATGGACAAATCATATTCAATCTGTTATTTACAAATTGGAAAAAGCGATGAAATGATTTCCACTTCATAAAATAAAACATTATAAGAAATAATACATAATTTGAATAATAGTAATCAAGGGTTTAGAATGATCTTTAAAATTATGGAAACATCAAGTTATAAAGAAGAGTCTTGAGAATTTGCAAGCCTCATTTGTGATTCTTTTGAAGACATTAATGAACCTCTGAAACGACTGAGATAACCACAAAAGAAAAGTTACAAAAAATCTTAATTTTTGGTTATTAGATGCTAGTGATTACTCAATACTGAAAGAGATGGTTATGAAAGAAATTGGCGATACAAAAGAACAGTTATAAAATTTTGAAAAAATTATAGAGAACATGTGCACAGAGAATGTTTGCAGAGGATAAAGATGTAAGTGCTAACAATACAAAAATGCCTCAACTTAGTAAAATCCAGGTACCATCTTATTTTTAATCATAGTTACTATCCAATGCTTACTACTCAATTTTATATCTAGGTATAGCTTAGTAAGTATCATATAGTTACCATCAATACATTTCTAATTGACTATTCTATTTTGAATATGCTCTTTCAATAGTCATGCGTAAATTATTTCACATAGAATAGAATAAGCAAAGCAAAATGATTATTATACATAAACTCTTATCAGAATAATAAATACTACCATGTCTGATTTTCCAGCTATTTCTCAACTAAAATTCCCATTTCGCCTCAAGGAAGATCAAACCGAAGCAGTTAACGCGTGGATTAATAATAATTATAGAGGTACCATTTTATATAGCACTGGAACCGGTAAGACTGAAATAGCATTTGAATGTGCAAGAAGAATTGCAAGCGAGTTTTCTACTACTATTACTACTACTATCGATTCACCTTCTCCTATTGATATTCTCTTAATGGTCCCTAGAATCATATTAATAGAGCAGAACATTCAACGACTTGTAACGTACGGTATACCAAGGGAAAAAATAGGAGCGTATTTTGGTGAAAGAAAAGAGGTTAAAGATATAACTATATGTACATATCAAAGTGTAGTTAGGAACCTAGATATTATTCGTAGAGCCAAGATGGTGATTTTTGATGAAGTACATTTGTTAAGGGACACAGCAAAGATATTCAGCAAAATATTCGATGTAATTGCAGAGGATTATAAAAAAGCTATTCTTGGTCTTACTGCAACACTTGATGAATCAGATCTTGATAAATATAATACAATTCTTACTTTATTACCACCAGTAAAAAGATACCCTATAAGAAAGGCTGTTAATGATAAAAGACTCGCCAAACCTATAGTTATTCCTTTAAAGGTCACTCTTACAGAAACAGAACAAATTGATTATGAAAATTATTCTTCTAAAATCAAGAAAATTTCGAACCGTTTTAAAAAGTACGATGCTAAGTCTATGACAACATTGCTAAGAAAAGGTGGTTTCGTTAGTGGAATGGCAAAAGCATGGTTTTCAAATGTAAGAAAAAGGAAACTATTATTAAGTTGCGCAGAAAATAAATTATTATCAGCTGTAAATCTGGTAACTAAAAAATTCCCAAACGAAAAAATTATGATATTTAGTGAAACTATTGATTCTATTAGTAAACTGAGAGATATGTTAGAATCACAAGGAACTAAAGCAATGATAATTGATAGTAACATAAATTCCAGAAAGAGGGCGGCGATCTTGAATCAATGGGGAAGGGAGTTTTATCCCTTATTATCAGTACATACCTTGGAAATAGGATTTGATTTACCTCATGTTAGAATAGAGGTTATTTTGGCAACAACTTCAAATATGAATCAAGTAATACAGCGAATTGGTCGAGTTATACGAAAATATGAAGGTAAAGATCTCGCCCTAATCTATGTCATATATGTATCAGATACAAAAGATGATAATATACATGAATTAGTGAAGAAGGCAGTAACAACAGATTCTAGGCAGGAATACAGAAAAGAAGAAGAACTTGAAAATAATAAGACGGAAATAAAAGAAAAAAATGATGTTCTTAATAACAATAACAATAATTCAAAAAGAATGAAAAAGACAGTAGAAAGAAAAAGACTTGAAAAAGCTTACAACATAATAGAATCAACTCTATTCGAACCTATGATAATTGAAATAAGAGAAGAAAAAGAAGGGCTACAACAACAAGATAGTAGTCATGAAAACGAAGAAAATCAAAGTCAAATAGAAAAGAAAAGATTATTTCGGGTTAGAAGTAGTATTAAGGAAAAAAACAAATACTATGAAGTAGATATAGAAAATGGCACCTGTACATGCCCAGATTTTAAATTTAAGCTAAATAAATGTAAACATATTGTTGCAACAGAACTGTTCTTGTTTTAAAAACATAAAAATTTAGAAAAATAATAGTAACAATAACAATAAAATAATCTAATATTTGTATATTACCGAAATGAATGTATGCAAACTATATCAATGTCTTCTTATAAATCACAATATACACCATATGAAAAATTTCTATCCGTTCTCAATTCAACAGATACCAATACTGATCAAGATGTTAAAAGTAATGTAGTAATTGGTGAAATCTTGACAATTATTTAAGCAAAAGTTAAATTAATTAGATATAGTTTTTTATATATTAAATTTCTCCATCGCATACAATGAAAATTATCATTTCTAGACTAATAATAATGATAAGTATGCTAGCAATGGGGCTTTTAGCGAATCCCACAATAACAACAACAATACCTGTCTTTTCTCAGGAAGGTTCAGTATCAATAGCACCGGGAGCAGCCAATCCAAACAATGACCAGTCATTTGATCCTCCTCAAATCAGTGTGCCAATAGGAAGCGCGGTTTTTTGGACAAACGATGATTCAATACAACATACTGTAACTTCTGACGAAGGACTATTTGACGCAGGTCCAATATCTCCAGGGAACACATTTGAAAATACATTTGATTCTGCAGGAGAATTTAGTTATCATTGTGCAATTCATCCATTTATGACAGGTTTAGTTATAGTCAACTAATCTCTATATTTTTATAATCTATATTATATATTAATTCATTTTTAGTCGATATTGGATTGTTAATAAAAGAATGAAAAAGGTTAGTAGTAATAGAACAAATAGCTGAAATATCCAGATTTACTCTAGAATCTAAAATCTAAAATCTAGAATCCTTATCATTCTTTCTACATAATTTACCAAATTTAATCATTATAACATTTATATAATAAATTCAATTCTTCTACTGAACTAATTTTCTCCTAGTATTGTTTTGCTGTGACATTATTTATAACTTTGAAACAAATTATTTATTGATTGAAGCACTAGTTTCTAAGAAAAAATATTTTAAAAATAAGAGATAAAATTGCTCATAGTATTGTCAATACTTTTAGTTCCTACTTGGTCCTGTCGTTCTACTAATTTCTTCTCTGGTAACCATCTTTACACTGTCCAGTGCAAAAATTAGGATTATCATACATAAAAGTACGATTAGAGACTAAATCACCACAATTCAAACATCTTTTGATTTCTATTTCACTCATATTATATACATAATCTTCTGTGTACAATCCCATCTTAAACATTTCTCATACAACCAACTGATTTCTATTGACCATGACAGAATAGAAACAAAGTTATAGAAGAAAGTGTTGAAACGTTTCAACACTGATCTAAACGCTCATTTCAAATATATGAATAATATCATGATTCAATGATTGTAGTAGATAATGAATTTAAAAGAATGACAGGGTTCATAAAGACCGATGAATTATCAAAATGGTTAGATGATTTATTAAGATATTATGATGCAAAAGATGTACAGTCTAACTTAAAACTAAGAAAATATTGAGTAAATTTAATGTTAATAAAGAATTACTCAGTATACGTGAATAATTTTTTGAAAAAGACCTTATATTTTGATACATCTGCTTTACTAAAGGACTTCTAATACAATTGACTCTAATTTCGTATTAAAAATAACTTCATCAACCACAAATGATATCCAAATAATATTGTTAGCTTGGTCAATTAATAATGTAATGTCAGTAATAGACAGATTAACTAAAAAAAGAAATAAGAAACAAATAAAAGTAAAAGTAGAAACATCTAATCTAGCAATATCTACAGTGCCATTGATTATTTATCCCAATAATAGATATATATTTATTGTAATTATTGAAAAGAATACTAATTTCAAAACATAGAATGAGAAATTAAGATATCAATAAATACATTGTACGCAAACTGTAATTTAGTTATCAACCTCCAATTTGACAGAGAACAGTGCAATAACTGTAACCAAGTCAGTTGTCATAGTCTGGACTTACTCTTGTGTATCCACAACCAAATATCAGCCTTCAATAATGTTCAGACTATGACAATTAATTATAAGCGGTTGGAGATTCAAAACTCAAATATAAGAAAAATATGACCAACATATGCTTATTTCTAAATTATCTATATTATCTTATTATTTTTAATCTTGTATTATGTATTTAGCTATTTTAGATATTGTTAAAATAATTATAATTCGTTTACCTTAATAATTTACAATAGTAATAAGGAAATCTGTTATATCATTGTTAATGGAATCAATAACTGGTCAGAGAATCCTATCATTTTGTAATCTTAAATCCTAAATTTTTTAAAATTTAAATATTATTTTGTATTTGAGTATCAAAATTTAAATATTTTATAGAATTATAATTTTGATTAGAATGAATTTCATAAACAATAGAATAAATTTTAAAAAATTTACATTTATTACTATAGCAATTCCATTGTTTTTAGTTATTTTTTCATTTTTTGTAGAGTCTTATTCCTCACCAGCGCTGGTAAAATCTGATATTATTCATAATCAAAATCCATATTCTTTAGTGCCAGTTGGACTAGACAACAATTTAGTTTCTGATGTATTGCCAGCAAAAATTCAAATGATTTATGATAATCGAACATATGAAGGAAAACCAGTATTCTATATTTATCGTGGAGATAGTTCCTTTTCAGATTTTCAGAAACCTCAATTTAACTTAAGTAATATAAATACAAAAGTAATAACCGTAGAAAATGGTTCAGAAGTAGAATTTAAAATAAAAGATTACCCTCAGATAATTAAACCATCTTATCTAGGTGTTACCGCATATAAAGAACCTGGAGAACTAGCACAAATAATTAAAAATGAGGAATTTAATAAAATTAATTCTAATGATACAAATAAAATAGATATGGAGGAAGGAGAATATACTCTCATAGCGACAGCCACGTGGAACGGCGAAAGCGAAGAAGTAGAAGGATTTCAATTAAATGCGTTCAAAATCAATCTAATAAACAGTGAAAAATAAGGAATAAAATATTACCTAAACTTTTTAGTTGCAATTTATAAGGATGGACTTTGTAGAAACGATCATAGCTAACTATAATCGACATTATATTGAGTACGATAACTATTTTGTAATTTGCATTTTTAGTATGATTCAAATAACCTAAACCCAAATTAAGATATATGGGAACTGAACATACCTTACCTCAAGTAAATAACTCGACTTGGGAAAAAGAAGTAGTACAATCACAATTACCTGTTTTTGTTGATTTTTGGGCAGAATGGTGTGGTCCTTGTAGAATGGTAGGACCAGCGGTAGAACAATTAGCAAAAACACTCGATGGACAAGTTAAAATTGTCAAGCTTAACGTAGATGAAAATCAAGAGATTGCCGTAAAATACGGAATTCATTCTATACCATCATTACTATTGTTCAAAGATGGAAAGGAAATTGCAAGAACCGTAGGGGCAGCTCCTAAAGAAGCCTATCAAAAATTTATTGAGGAATCCTTAGCCAAAAATTAATCTTTATTTTATTTTATTTTAATATAATTTTCAATCTTGCATCAATAAAGCATTAATATAGATAATAATATTCGGTAGCATAGTTTGGGTAAAAACGAGGTTTCTACTCTATTTTCATCTGATCCTGATAAATATTATAGAGTTTCATTATTTGATAGACTAGGTTTTAAACGAAACAAATGTATATCATGTGAAAAATTTTTTTGGTCGCTTGTAGATAAAAATACCTGTCCTGATCATGAGGCATATAACTTTATAGGAAATCCTCCTACAAATAAAAGACTTGATTATATAGGTGCATGGAAGGAAACTGAAAAGTATTTTCAATCACAAGGTCACTCTATTACAAGGCGATACCCTGTAGTATGTAGATGGAGAGATGATCTTTATTATACAATTGCATCAATAGTGGATTTCCAAAGAATAATGAACAATAAGGTTATCTTTGAATTACCATCAAATCCTTTAGTAGTACCACAAATATGTCTAAGATTCAATGACGTTGAAAATGTAGGAGTAAGTGGTCGTCATTATACGAGTTTCTGCATGATTGGCCAAACATGTAATGCAGATGCACCTGGTGGGTACTGGAAGGACAAGTGTATTGACTTGGACTTTGGATTATTAACTAATGTATTGGGGATAAAACCTGAAGAGATTACCTTTGTGGAAGATATTTGGATAGGTGCAGGAGCATTCGGGTCTTCTTTAGAATATTTTGTACGTGGTCTTGAACTAGGTAATGCTGTTTTTACTGAATTCGAAGGAGATGAAAATAATTATAGAATTATGAAAAATAAGATTATTGATATGGGTGCAGGTTTGGAACGATTCTCATGGATTACTATGGGTACTCCTACGAGCTACGATTGTTCGTTTGGATCAGTTATAAAGTATTTAGAAAATTCTATTGGAATTCAAAAGGATGAAAGTTTTCTCTCAAACTATTTTAAATTTGTGTCTAGAAAATTTAATATGATTGAAGATGATTCATCTGATAAAATAATAAAATTGAAAAAAAGCATTGCTCATGAGATGGGAGTAACGTTTGAACATCTACAAAAAATCGTATCTCCATATGAAGCAATTTATACAATAGCTGATCATACAAGAACATTATTATTCGCTATTTCAGACGGATCATTACCTTCTAATGTAGGTGGAGGTTATAATCTTAGAATTCTTTTACGTAGAGTTTTATCTATTATTGAGAGATTCAAATGGAACATAAAAATTGAAGATCTAATCGATACACATGTAGGATATTTGAAAAATATGTTTCCTGAACTAGAGGAAAATAAGAGTGAGATTTATACTATTCTCAATCTTGAATCTGAGAGATATGAAAGTACAAGACAACGTATGAATGATATTGCTTCTACTATACGTGAGAATGGGAAACAACTGAATGTAGATGATCTTATAAGATTATATGAATCTGATGGTATTACTCCTGATTTTCTTAAGGAAGTAAATGTAATAACTGAAATACCCTCGAATTTTTATGTAAAATTATCGGAGTTACATAATATTAACCAAAAACCTCTTTATATTCCAACAATAGAAGGATTGGAAGGCTTGTCGCCTACTAGATTATTATACTATGAAGATTCTTCACTCCGTGAATTTGATGCTCAAATCCTAAAAATAAAAGGAAATTATGTGATTTTAGATCAAACATCATTTTATCCGAGAGGAGGAGGACAAGAACCTGATAAAGGATTGATCGGTGACGCTCGAGTACAAGAAGTAATAAAACAAGGAGATATTGTTCTTCATAAGGTCGAGAATTTATCATCTCTTTCAGAGGGAATAATGATTAAATGTAAATTAGACGATGCAAGGCGTGAATCAATAACAAAACATCATACAGCTACTCATATATTGAATTCTTCAGCTAGAAATACACTCGGTTCGTGGATATGGCAAAATTCTGCATTTAAAGACGTTAATTATGGAAGACTTGACATAACTCATCATTCTGCATTGAATAAAGAAGAAGTAGAAAGAATCGAAAAAACTGCTAATGAAATTGTAATGAAGAACCTTGATGTAAACATAAAAGAATATGAAAGAGGAGAAAGTGAACAAAAATTTTCCTTTCGTATATATCAGGGTGGAGTAGTCCCATCAAATAAAGTACGAATAGTGAATATAAGTAATTTTGACATTGAGGCATGTGGAGGAACACATGTAAATAGAACCGGTGATATAGGTTTAATTAAAATTTTAAAATCAGAACGAATTCAAGATGGTGTTGTTCGATTAGAATTCGTGGCTGGACAAGCTGCTATTAATCATATTAAAAACCAAGATAGAAACGTTTCCTTTATTTCCCAATCATTGGGTTCTAGTAAAGAAAAACTGACAGATTCATTTAAGAGACATTTGGATGAGTCGGAAAAGCTTAGAACAAAGATTAAAATTCTCTTACGAAAAACCTCTCCCATTCTAGCCAAATCTATATCTCATAATAGTACACAAATAACTCCAGAAGGAGTGAAATTATATACCATATTTGATGATGAATTGGATGAGGAGTTCCATATCGTAGTAGGAGAAAAATCTATTACTCTTGATCCCTTTCTCATATATATTTCACTTATCCCCAAGGGAGAAGGTATACGTGTAATAGTTTTTGTTGGTGAGGCTGCAAGAAAATATGGTATCAATGCAGGAAAAATAGCAAAAATTTTCTCTGTTAATTTAGGAGGCTCTGGAGGCGGAGACTTCAAGTTTGGTCAGGGTGGAGGCAAATTTAAGGATAAAATCGAAGAGGTCTTAAATTACTCAGAAATGTATGTTAAAGATACAATCAAAAGGTGAAAATAATTTGGATAATAATAAAGAGGAATTTAATAATAATAATAATAGCATTAATTGGAAGGAACTTGAGGCGAAATGGAAGTCTAGATGGAAAGAAGAACATCTTTTTGAAGCCGATTACGATAATACTAATAAAAAAAAATATTTTATAACTGTTGCATTTCCTTATCCTAATTCTCCACAGCATATAGGACATGGAAGAACATATTCACTAGCTGATGTTCATGCTAGATATATGAGAATGAAAGGCTATAATGTATTATTTCCAATGGGGTTTCACTATACAGGAACTCCTATCTTAGCTATGTCAAAAAGAGTAATCGCAGAAGATCAAGATTTAATTGAAACTTTTAAAAATTTATATAATGTCCCTGAAAATACCATCAAATCATTTACAGAACCAGAAAATATTGCAAAATTTTTTCATAATGAGATAAAATTAGGTATGCAAGATATGGGTTATTCTATAGATTGGCGACGAGAATTTACAACCATTGATATTTTATATTCAAAATTCATTACTTGGCAGTTTAAAACATTAGCAAAAAAAGGATTAATTGTACAAGGTTCTCATCCTGTTGGATGGTGTCCCTATGATAAAAATCCTGTAAGTCAACATGATACTATTGGAGATGTAGAGCCAGAATTTAGTGAATATATCCTAATAAAATTTAGGTTAGCTGAGAATGATGTAATACTTCCTACTGCTACTTTAAGACCTGAGACTATTTTTGGAGTCACAAATCTTTGGGTAAATCCTGATATTGAATACTTGATAATAGATGTAGATAACAATACTGAACAATGGATTGTTACTAAAGAGGCCTCCAAAAAATTAGAATTTCTTAATCATAGTATAAAAATCAATAAAACCATCAAAGGAAATGAATTGATTGGTAAATTTGCAACAGATATTATTAGAAATATAAATATCCCTATTCTTCCTGCTAAATTTGTAAAAACTGATACAGGAACTGGAATAGTAATGTCTGTGCCTGGTCATGCTCCATATGATTTTCAAGCTCTTGTTGACTTAAAAAAAGAAACAAATTTACTCTCATTTAATATTGACTTATCACAAATCAATCCAATTAAAATTATAGAAATTCAATATACTAATTTAAATGACAACAGCTTAATATCAAGCGTAGAAGATGCAATATTAAAGTTTGAAATTAATTATCAATCAGATATAGGACTGGAAAAAGCAACAAATGAAATCTATCATTTAGAATATTATCAGGGTAAGATGTTACCAAATACTGGAAAATATTCTGGAATGGACGTTCAATTAGCTAAAGAAGAAATAAAAAATTATTTGCTTGCTTCAACAAATTTAGCTGAAATCTTTTATGAATTCGTTAATAAACCAATTAAATGTAGATGTGGTAATGAATGTTTTGTCAAGGTACTGAATGATCAATGGTTTATTAATTATAAAGATAAAGAATGGAAGCGACAAGTACATAATTATATCGATGAATTAAGTATTCTTCCCGAGGATCTTAGACAAGAATTTCACAATGTAGTTGACTGGTTAAAAGAAAGAGCTTGTGCAAGGAAATCAGGTCTTGGAACGAAACTTCCATGGGATCATGAATGGATAATAGAAAGCTTGTCAGATTCAGTTATTTACATGGCATATTATATAATATCAAAATTCGTGAATGAAGAAAAATACTCAATGAAAAAAAGTCTCAATAATATTGATGAGTCTTTTTTTGACTATATACTCTTAGGAATCGGAAATGTTCATGATGTAGCAAAAAAATGTAATCTTTCGATATCGTTGATACAAGAAATTAGAAATGAATTTATTTATTTTTATCCAGTTGATTCTCGACATTCGGGACGGGATTTGGTTCCAAATCATCTTTCATTCTTTCTTTTTAATCATGTTGCTATTTTTGAAAAAAAGTTCTGGCCACACCAGATAGTAGTCAATGGTTCTGTTTTAATGGAAGGTAAAAAGATGTCTAAATCGATAGGGAATATAATACCTTTAAGAACAGCAATACAAGAATATGGAGCAGATACAATTAGATTAGCAATATTGATTTCATCTGAACTTCTTCAGGACGCAGATTTTTCCTTTGATATTGCAAGGTCTATTAGACTAAAATTATTAGAATTCTACAATACTTCACGTCATCTTTTGAATTCTAATTTTTACAATAAAATATCAAACCCAAATTTCTCATTAGATGAATCACTTTATCTGGATCTATCTACAAATGAATATCCTTTGGACTTAGAAGATAGATGGCTAATAAGTAAATTACAAAGACTAATAAATAATGTTACTAAGTCTATGGAAACACTACGTATACGTGAAGCTCTCCATAATATTTTGTACGTTTTCGATCAAGATATTCATTGGTATAAAAAAAGAATCAGTGCTAAAAAACGAGGTAATGATAATATAGTGAATAAAATACTAGTTCTTTGTTTTTCTATTAGAATAAAATTATTATCCCCATTTGCTCCATTTATATCTGAAGAAATTTGGAATAGTTTAGGTAATCAATCTTCACTTGTTTCTTCAAAATGGCCGAGTGTTTTCAATGAAAAGATTGATCCATTATCTGAAGAATCAGATGAATTCATAAAAAGATTAACGTTGGACATATTGAATATTATTAAAGTAACTAAAAAACTACCACGTAAAATATATATTTATTGTTCTTCTTCTGATAAACAAAAAATTTACCAGAAAATTCTCAAAATAATTACTTTAACTAATGAAAGAAATTTTGGTAATATAATGAAAGAATTAATACAAGATCCTGAAACTTCTTTTGCAAAAAAAGATCCTTCTTTTGTTAAAAAAACTGTAGAAGATATTCTTTCTGAATCTATTGAATCAAGAAACAATAGATTAAATTTGAACTCATTTGATGAAATTTCTATAATAAAAGATTCACATAATCTGATATCTAATGAAATAGAATCTGAAAATATTCCAATATTTATTTATTCAGAAGAAGAAAAGGAAAAATTTGATCCAAAATCAAAGTCTAGATTTTCTAGGCCATACAAACCTGCCATCTATTTAGAATAAGATCCTTTTTCTTGATTACTTTTTCTTGAAATGTAAATGGATGAAATCATATACAAGCTAAACCCACATAT
This sequence comes from Nitrososphaeraceae archaeon, assembly GCA_035630235.1. Taxonomy (GTDB): domain Archaea; phylum Thermoproteota; class Nitrososphaeria; order Nitrososphaerales; family Nitrososphaeraceae; genus TH1177. The sequence goes on from DASQLB010000163.1 coordinate 13,078, forward strand.
TGACATTATTAATCCATATAAAGAGAGTGCTCCTCTATCTTGATAGTATCCTATACCAAGAAGGAACGCTCCTAACACCAAAATAGCTATACCTGCCCTTGCAGCACCTGGCATTTCTTTTTTCTTTTTCACTAGTGGTAGATGTTTAATTTTTTCGCAATATATTTTTATTTTTGGATTGTAGTACTGTATCAATGAAAATTGCTGTGGTGGGAATTGGCGTTGCAGGGGCCTATTTAATGAATCAACTTAGTAATAATCATGATATTCATGTAGTCGGATTTGAAAGAATGAAAGAAGAAGAACATGATGCAGTTTGCGCTTGGGCTACTAGCAAAAATGTTATGGTAGACTATACAAAAAAATGTGGCCTAGATTTTGGTAACTACATCTTACATAACGGTCGAAATATGAGCGTAGACCTTGGTGAAAGCAAGCATGTTGATATTGGATTAAAAGGTATGGTTAGTTATGATAAATTAAAACTTATTCAAGATATGATAAAAGGAACAGAAATTAAATATGGAAAAGCACCAAAAAAGGAAAATTTAGAAGTAGACTTTGATCTAATTATAGATTCTACTGGTTTTCACAGGAATTATCTCCCTAAACTTGATTACGAAATGTGGGTACCTTGTGTTCAATATAAAGTCAAATATGATAATAATAAAGTTCCATATGATGATTTTTATCTTAAAGGATTTCCTTCTATGTCTGGCTATTTCTGGTATTTTCCATTAGGAAATGGATATGCACATATAGGTGCTGGTGATTTTACAAAAAAAAATCATAATCTTTTTGTTGAAAATTTTCTAAAGAAATACAAATGTGAAATAATTAAAAAAAACGGAAGACCAGTAAGAATTAGTCCACCATCAAAATCAGAACCATTTTACGATGGTAAAAAGTCTATAGGAGTTGGAGAATCGATCGGTACAGTTTATCCATTACTTGGTGAAGGCATAATCCCATCAACAATTTGTGCGGATCTCTTTATAAATAATTTGTATGATTTTAAAAAATATAGAGAACAAGTCCTTAAACATTTTAGTATATACCCTTTAGTTTTCAAGTTTATTTTGATGAAAATTACAGGTACTTTTAACCTTGTAAAAAACTCATTGGATTTACTTAGAATATATCACCATATGAAAAATAATCAAGATCGATACGGAATGGAGGTAAAGATCGCTGAATTGATGAAAGTCTCTACTCTTTAACTATCGTTTGAAAAATCCCAATATTTACTTTTTTCTTTTGAGTCACAGTTATAAATGGACCTAAAATAATTCAATACAGATGAGCAATAAAGTTAATACGAATAAATCAGCAATTGAACAAAGAGTCAATGAGCTTGTTCAGCATTCCAGAACATTAGAACTTTATCTTAATGAAGTATTAGAAAGAGAAGCTACAGTTACAAAATTAATTGAAGAAGCTCGTCTTGCATCGTATGCTCTCCAAAATATTCCTCTAGATAAAGAGAATGAGGCATTAATGCCAATTGGAGTAGGAGTATTTTTAAAAACTAATATTCCTTCAATTGATAAATTATTGGTTAATATTGGTGCAGGAGTTACAATAGAAAAAACACATCAAGATACTCTAAATTATATAGAATCAAGAATCAAGGAATTTGAAATTGGATTAAAACAATTAGTAGAACAGAAAAAACAAATAACTTCTCAACTTGAACAGATCCAACATCAGGTGAATTCGATGTTGCAGCAACCTTCCTAATATATTTAATCAAAGCAAAAAACAAAACATAAAACACTGCGATTTAAATTATTTTTGTGTATGAGTATACATGTTTGATAAATTAAAAAAAGCTTTTTCAAATATTATTTCAGATATCAGTAAAAAAGAAATTTCTGAGAAAGATCTTGAAAATACTCTATTTGATCTTGAAATTGCATTGCTAGAAAGTGATGTAGCACAGGAAGTCATAGATGATATCTCGGCTAGCTTGAAAAATAAATTATTGGGTCTCTCTGTTGAAAAAGATAAAACACCAGAAGAATTAATTCAATTCCATGTTCAAAAATCTATTTATGAAATTCTTACTAAATCCGGGACCCTAGACTTAGTTAAGGAGATTAATTTCAAAAAAGAAAATAAGAACGGTCCATTTGTAGTAGTTTTTCTAGGAATTAACGGCACTGGAAAAACCACTACTGTAGCCAAAGTTGCTAATCTTCTACATAAAAATGGATTATCTGTTGTATTAGCAGCAAGTGATACTCATAGAGCAGGTGCTATAGAACAACTGGGTGAACATGCTAGAAGATTATCACTAAAAATGATTCATCAAAGATACGGAGCGGATCCATCTGCAGTTGCAAGAGATGCAGTTGAATATGGAAAAAAACACAGAGTAGATGCAATTTTAATTGATACTGCTGGAAGAATGCAAACTGCAAAAAATCTCATGGACGAAATTAGTAAAATTGTTCAGGTTGTTAAACCAGACTTGAAAATTTTTATAGGAGATTCTTTAGCAGGAAATGACGCAATATATCAAGCAAAAGAATTCTTTGCCTATACTAAATTTGATGCATCAATTTTAACTAAAACAGATGCAGATGCAAAGGGAGGTGCTATTATTTCAATTACATATCTTACTTCTAAACCTATCATTTATCTTGGAGTAGGTCAAAACTATAATGATATAATTCCATTTAATCTCGATACATTCGTAGAATCATTGTTTGGTTCTCAAATTTCAGAAGAAATTACAAACAAGTATAGCTCTAATATTATAAATGAAAGTAAAAATAATGAAAAGTTACCAGAAATTAAATCAAAGAGTATCTCTGATAACGAATCTATTCATAGTGTTGAAGAATTATATCAAAATAAACCTTCTTCTTCTAATTTAGATCCTATTATCAGTAATAACCTAAATAATAATGATATTGCAATATCTAAAGTTGGAATAAAAGAAGAAGAGAAAAAAGTTGACTACCAAAAAAATAATACTATTAATTTAGAAAATGAACCACAATTTGATAAATCTGAAAAAATAACTGGAACAAAAGAAGAAGATTCTAAAACTCTTCTTGATAAATCATATTCATCTAATAGTAATGATGATGATGATGATGATAGCAAGAAACATTTTGTTACTGAAAAAACAGCAGAAAACAAAGATCAAAAGAAAAAAGGCTTTTTTTCTTCTTTATTTGGAAAACGAAAATCCCAAGTAGATAGTAATAAAGTTTTATCAACAGATGAGCAAAAAAATAAACAAAATAATCAAGGAAAATCCAATTCAGACAAGAATGAAGACAATACTACAAACAAGAGTGAAATATCTGAGAAAAACAAAAATAAAGACAAAAATGAAGTCAAGTATCTTTCAGACGATGATTTAGATGAACTCCTTAAAGAATAAACATATTCTTAGCTTACAAGACCTGGATCTAAACGAAATTATCTCTATACTGGATTTTGCAACTAATCTTAAAAAAGAAACGAACAATAGATCATCTAGAAAATTACTTGAAGGTAGAACATTGGGAATGATTTTTCAAAAACCGTCAACACGTACTAGAGTAAGTTTTGAAACAGGTATGTTTCAATTAGGCGGTCATGCTATCTTTCTAGGAACAAATGATTTGCAATTATCAAAAGGAGAATCAATAGAGGATACAGCAAGGACATTGTCATTATATGTGGATTGTTTAATGGCGAGAGTTTATGATCATAGCGATCTAGAAAAATTATCTAAATACTCGTCTATACCTATTATTAATGGGTTATCCGATCTTTTTCATCCTTGTCAAATCTTGGCTGATCTTTTGACAATTCGAGAATATAAAAAAAAATTTAATGGATTAAATCTTGCTTGGATAGGAGATGGATTTAATGTATGTAATGATCTTTTAATTGGTTGTGCTAAAACCGGAATAAATATTACTGCAGCCTGTCCTTCTGGATATGAACCTCCAGAATGGATAGTCAAAATATCGAAAAGAGAAGCAGCAAAAACTGGTTCTAGAATTATAGTAACAAATGAGCCTATACATGCAGTACAACAAGCGGATATAGTAGTAACTGATACATTTGTCTCGTTAGGGAAAGATGATGAAAAAGTAATTCGTGAGACTATATTTATACCTAAATATCAAGTTAATTCTGAACTTATGAAGTATGCAAAAGATGATGTAATATTTATGCATTGTCTTCCTGCAAAACGAGATAAAGAGGTTACTTCTGATGTGATTGATGGAAAATCATCAGTCATTTGGAAAGAAGCTGAAAATAGACTTCATGTTCAGAAAGCGCTACTATGTTTGTTGATAAGATAAATGATCTTTTGTAATTAGTTGGTTGTTATTATTATTATTATTTTTATTAGAAGTTGTTATTTTTGATCTTTAATCTTAAAGTAGGTAGATAAATTTAATTTGTTTCCAAAAAATAAATATAAAAAAATGGTGTTGCAGCCTATCTACGATCCTTCAGTCTACCTCTTCCAGTCTTTCTAGGAGCAATATTTCCCATTTTTCTTCCTGGAGGAGTAGTCCTACCTACTGATGATTGACGTCCTATATGTTGATGTCTTCCTCCACCGTGTGGATGATATACCGCTGCTTGTGCAATTCCTCTTACGTGTGGATATATTTTACCTCTGGATTTCATATAAATTGACTTATTTCCAGCTTTCAAAAACGGTTTTTCTTTCCTTCCAGCACCTGCAATAGCTCCGATCATAGCACGGCATTTTTGATTGATAAGCAAAAATTTCCCTGAAGGTAATTTTACAGTTACACCTTCAGAAGAATGTGAAAAAACTATAGCTGATGATCCTGCAGCTTTAATTAATTTTCCTCCATCTCCTGCATTTTTTTCTATATTACAAATTAAAGTCCCGTCAGGAATTGATTCTAATGATAATATATTTTTTGGAGTTGCAGGAGTACCAACCCCTGTTTTAATAGTACCGCCTACAGAAGTACCTTCTGGAGCTGGAATATAAGAAATATTGTGATTATCAAATTCTACTTTAGCTAAAGGAGCATCTCTTCCTCTTTCATGTATTATGTCTACAATTTTTCCTTCATGTTGTTCTTCTAACTTAAAGTTAGGATATCTAGCAGGTACTATCTTTCCTACTGTAATAGCCCTGAACTGCTTTCCTCCTCTTCCTCTTCTACGTACTAACGGTCGTTTACCCAAAATAGTTCTATAGTAATCGTTTCAATTAGGTGATTTTAACTTTTGTGTTTTAAAAAATAAAAAAATCAAAATTAATATTAGATCACCTAATTGTTTATTACAAATTTTTAATTTTTATAACTATTTACATTGTAGATATTCATGTCTATTTGATATTTTTTATTATTTAACCAAAGATTATTATGTGATTTTAGAAGAATTCATACATATAATATTGAGCCAGAATAGTATTTCATTAAAAGTGCTGGAAGCTTATACTCGTGATGTTGGTAGAGGTATAGCACGAATTGATTACGATACAATGGATTCTTTAACAGTTTCTACTGGTGATGTTGTTGAAATTAGAGGAAAACGTAGAACTACTGCAAAATGTTTAC
>DASQLB010000164.1:0-18179 GCA_035630235.1 Nitrososphaeraceae archaeon
GCGAAATAGAACAAGAAATGGAAGATAATATAATACATCAATTCACCTTGATTAATAAATAAATATTTTATTTTTAATTATAGTATAATCTTGGAGTCTTGTAAATACATTCTCGGAAATACATTCTCGGATTATTTTTTATTTATTTTATTTCTTAAGTAGTCGCTAAGAATTACTCGAACAGTTTCGGGTATAGTCTCTAGATATCTTTCTTTACGTTCTTTTTCTATTAATATTACCATTTCTTCTGGTAATGACAACATTACTCGCTTCATTGCCATGTTTATATTAATAGATATCAATAGATACCTTTATAAATTTACTGATACATTTACTAATAATTGGCAAACGATAAATCAGTAACCGCATTACTGACCACTACAGAATTAGAATGGTTAAGGGGTAAAAAGAAAGTTTCAAAAGTTTATCAATATAGAATTAGAAGTGATATCAAAAAGAAACTTCAGGTTTTTCAATTATCAGAATGGCCGTTACTTGCTCAAAATGGTTTTATTAATGGGCTGAGTGTATTTACTCAGCTGAGTGCTAATACTCAGAATACAAGGTCTACGGTTCAACTATCTTCAAAAAATAACCTGGTTTTAGCAAATAACAGCAGTGATTTATTGAGTGTTGGCCTAAATGACGAAAATAACACTTATAAAAATAATCAGATAGATAAGGATGGGAGGGCCGGTGGTCTAGCCTGGTTAGGATACCGCCTTGACATGGCGGGGATCACGCGTTCGAATCGCGTTCGGCCCACTCTTTTTATCCTTATATTTATAGAGTGGCTTTACACGAAGTAATACTGTTATCTGAAATTCCCATTGTAATAGTGAGCAACTTATTTGGTAGGTTATATTCCTATATTTCTATGTAATGATATACGATCTCAATGTTTGATTTAGTAGCCATACGATGGTAATTTTTTATCATTTCTTGCACTTCATAATATCCGATCAAGATAAAATTTATTCATACAACCAGATTATTATTCGTTCTAATAATATAGAATTGAGAGATTTATTCCTTTAAATTTCTAGCATAGTATTTTAAGTAAATCATTTTTCAAATTAAAACAAAACTTCTTTTTTTCCGGTATAAAAACTTGGCAAAGTTGTGAAAAATATAATTTGTGTGACTATAAGGACTACTACTATAGAATATCTTCAAAATTTAGGAAGGATTGATGAGATTATTGATTAGTAATCATGTATGAAATAAACTACAAAATGGAATTATTGATTCTTATCTAAACATAAGAATTAAGCTTAATGATTTATCTCAGTCATTGCTTTTACGATGTCTTCTATATAATCTGCTCCTAGAGATGTATAAGATTATTCTTATGCTATTGTCAATGCTTTTTATATATTATGTCATTAACATTTCTATAAAGCATTTAAAAAGCATTAAGGATCAAGTCAATGATAGTGTTTGACCATTATGACGACAATAAATTTAAAAAAATAATAGACGAATTTATTTTATCTTCCACAAACGATATGTCATTAACAAGTGCCATAAGGAATATTGATTTTGAGGCAGCAAAATTAGGGATTTCATTTTACCAAATGATCTTTATATTAATCCAAAAAGAATCGAGTCAGAACAGAAAAAAGAAATTATAGATAAAGTCTATGTTAGATCCTAGTTTAAAAATAATAGTTTTTGTCCAAGTGAAATCTATATAATATTAACTATCAGAGAATATTCTAAAAATACGATAATAAAAAAAATTGTTAGTGTCATTACTATATATATAAGTTTACTATTTCCCTCAAGTATAACCTTACTCTTATTATCGAAACTATCCTATCCAGTAGGTGCACCATTAAACTCCATAGTATGACTATGGTCTTAGTCGGATCTATTCTACTAATTTCAATAAAACAGAACCTTCCAATATCGCTCTCGTCAATATATACTAATTTTCCACAACTTATATCCCTATAAATCAAAAATTAATTTTTGAATTATTTTAATTGTGTACTTCCATATAAGATTGGAATGCTAGCATGGGAATACTTGGTTGAAAATCATAATTTGAAGGTAATGGATAAACTTTCATTTAAGTCCTATTTCAAAGATCTCAATCTCACAAATTAACATACATTATCTCTATTAAAAGGGACACTTAAATTGATTCCATTACTCTAAAATTCTCGAATCTTGCAACTTTTTATCATTTATAAGTATAATTTACTTTTCCTTCAAGAATTCGATTCGATTCCTCACAGCAACATTATTGAAAAGTCCCAGAAATGTAGGATAAAAATTAGATTAACGGAAAATATGGGGTTGGATTTGAGTTATCACTTTTTTCAGACTATATGGTCCCTTCGTAATAATAATTTTTTCTTCTATAATTTTATCATCTATCTGTAAACATTTTTTATTACTGAGATTCCCATACATTGCATATACCAATAGCAATATTTTCTAAAATTATTCCTTAACAGTTCAAGCAATAAAACACATAGATAATGTAGACAAACTAACGTCTTATGTTCAACAAAACTGCATATATGATACTTTTCTGATGATTATAGTATTCTTTTTATATCTATATATAAATCCAGCAAAAAATATAAATAAGTTAAAAATAATTTTATTTTTTATACTATCTCTTTATTTTATTAGCTTTTAATAGTCCTACTCTATCTCACAATATACACAACATATTAAATTAATTTTAGAAATGCTCATATACTCTGGTTCTTGTATTATTTATATGTCTGCTTTAAATGAGATTAGAAAGTTTTTTCAAGGGTTGCAGACATTATACCAGACATACTTACCAAATGTAGATCCTATCTTAATTAATGATTTATTATCAAGACAACAAAAAAATACGAATAATGCGCCCTTTTATATGGTTGAAATGTTTACTGAAGAGGGAACAGATGAAGAGGCAAAAAGAGAATTTATAATCAGAAAAACAGGAATGGCACCAGCTATATATGATAAAGGTACTCATTATGTAACCAATCAGAGACTTACACTAGAATTACTTAATGAATTAGCTGAACCAGACGATGTTCTAGAGATTACTGGTGATTATACTGGTAATTTATCAGGGGTTGGTGCATCACATGATTATAGTGGTAATCCATCAGGAATAGGCTCAATAAATTCTAGAAGTAGATTTGAGAGATCTTATCCTAGTAAAAAAAATGAAGATGGTAAATTGGAAAATTCGTCAGAAGAGTCCCCAAAACTTGATGTTGATAAGCTTCATGAAATTAGATTAGCTTTTAATGGGTTGCAGACATTATATGACAGCTACTTGTCTAAGATAGATCCTGACTTAATTAATGATTTATTATCAAGACAACAGAAAGATCCAGATAGTGCACCCTTTTATATGGTTGAAATATTTACTGAAGAGGGAACAGATGAAGAGGCAAAAAGAGAATTTTTAATCAGAAAAACAGGAATGGCACCAGCTATATATGATAAAGGTACTCATTTTGTAACCAATCAGAGACTTACACTCGAATTACTTAATGAATTAGCTGAACCAGACGATATTATCAAGATTACTGGTGATTTTACTGGTAATTTATCAGGAGTCGGTGCATCACATTCTAGGAGAGAGGCATTAGGCGAATGAAAAATGAGATTTAAAATCAATTAAATTTTATAATGAAGTAATACAGAAAAATAAAAATAAATATTAATCTATTTTTTTATAAGGGATAATATTTCGTTAATGATTTTATCATGGTCAGAATCTATCTCGAGAGTTACTAAAAGAAGATGATCATTTTCTAGAGGAATAGTAATACGTTTTATTTTTTCATAAACAGCCATAGCATATTGTCCTTTTCCAATTTTTGAGGCGAGAGAATTACGTAAAGACCATCTTGCTAACGCTTGTATATTGGATCTTTTGGTTTCTTCGGGAGATAATAGGTTAGGAATTCCTTCTCTCTGACCACCGTATTTGATCTCACCAGAATCATCGCAGACAGCAGCAAATCGGACTTTATTATCCAGATTCATGATATCCTTAGTTAGTGAATTATACTCCATAATTGAGAATAATAGACTAATCTTATAAGTTTTATTTAATTTATCTCATAATTTGCAAAAAAAAAATAACCATGTATAGAAAGTGGCGATTAAGAATAAATGTCACAATATCCAAAATAAAAAGTTAAATGGTTATTAAAATATTGCTTAGCAAGGTTATTTTTTCTTGCATTTAAAATTATCTTTATTGAAAGGATTGGGCGAATGACCATCATTGAATTTCCAGCTATTAGCATACTTTACTGATTCCAATTCACATGCAGATATTTTAGTTATTATTTCATCTACATTGGCGGACATGAGAGTCCCTTTAAAAGTTGCATGGCCTAGACCAAGGGCATGTCCCATTTCATGTTTTGCAACATGTTCTAGAGTTTGTTTATCTAATGTATAACCATATGATTTTTTAGATATCGAAATATCAACCTGATCTATAAATCCTAAATGATCGAAAAATGTCACTGTTTTACCCACTTTTTTTCCTTTTCCCTTTTTAAAGTCAATTTTAATATCGGCGTCGTCGTTATCTTTTACATATTTGAAATTTACCCCGCCAAGGGAGTTTTCCCAGTCATTAATAGCTAGCTTGACAATTTTCGCCAATCCTGACCCGCCATTCTTGATAGAAAATGTTAGTACTCCATCATCGAGAGCATTCCCCCATGCACAACACAATTCAATTTTCTTTTTTGAAGAGGAATCGCTTTTTTTTGCAAAAGCTTGATCAGTGTGAAATGTTACTACTGCCACAAGAAGTAGCATAAGTGATATTATTGCAGCAATGTAAAATCTCAACTTAATACATCCCCTTATTTAAGGCACAATTAATGACAAAGTCCAGTATAGTAAATTTATTCCTTTCTTTAATAATATTACCATTTATGAAAGATATAGAAAGATAAAATTCAGCTTTACTACATAAAACAATAACTATACAATGTTGCATATGATTTATATTTTGTATGTTATATTTATCGAGTTCATTTATATATTCTCTATTTTTATTCTAGATTATATTATACTATTATGATAAGAAACTTTCTACTATAAAATTTATATATACAACTACAGTCGTTGTATGTCTTTACTAATTAGGTCATGTGTAGATCAAGAAGGTTGATCGTTATAATCGATAATTTACTATAAATAATTTTTAAAATATTTAGTATAGCATTTATATTTTTCTTTGCAATATTGGGATATTATCACATAAGTCAAGTAATAATTGTCCTAAATAATATTCCTTACCATCAAAGTTCATATGTTTTGAAATCTTATTTTTTTTCTTCTATCGGACTATTTTTATCATGCCAGATTATATCTGTTTATTTCTCTATGACTTGTTATTTTGATAACTTAAATTAGATTTTAACTTCTTGATAGATGCAAATTTGTTTTTAATTTCTATTTGCAAAAATGAACAAACAATTGAATACAATTGTCTATTTTTATAATTACAAATTTGTTATTGAATTTTCTACAGATGATAAATATTAAAACACTTCATTCCGACCTCAAAAAAATGCACGACCAATTTAAATAGCTTACTTTCAAAGGTAAATGTAACAGGTTCTATATTCAGAAAATTTCATTCTTATAGGTACTAAGTATCACAATCATATGTGTAAATTAAACATTCTGTATCTGTCAACTAAAGGAAATTTTCTGCTACAAACATATTTCAACTAAAAATATAAACGAACGACAGATGTGTAAATTGGTTTCAATAACAATTTATAATTAATTATGTTGATATTTAATTTGAATATTTCTTTTATCTAGAACAAATGAGAATATTATTTGCGATTTATAGGAAATAACATTGAGCGATCTACTTACCCAATCTATACAGATACATAACTGTGCTATCACAATGATTGAATGGTTTAAACATTTTTTGTGCGATACAACGATTGAGGGGAACAGCAAAGGACAATGAATCCACACAATAATGCGGGATGTTCTCCTAGACAAATGTAAAACTCCTACTATTACATTCGAATTAGATTATTTCTAGTAGCTTTTAATACAATAGAAATTTATTTTACTCGTCATAAGGTAATGAAATATGATTATGTTTCAATTTTGTTCTTTTTTTAACATTCTTCTTTCAAGATTATTATATAATAAAGCAAATATTTTATTTTAATATTTCATTGAATTGCATTGATTTCCTATAACCGTTCATAGTATATAAAATACTAAAGTCTATATAATAAATAAAAGAAACGATCAATTAACACATTGAAAAATTTTTCAAAACCTATAAAAATAGGCATGGGAATTTTGCTTATCGGAGTAGCTGTAATGGCTTATGGTACATATTTAAATAATGATACCATTTCATATTACGCTTTGCTAATTATTATTACTGGTCTATTCATTTATCTCGCATATACTTTAAACTTCGTAGGGAAATCCAACATTGAATATAATAATAGAGATAAGCAAAAAGAAAAGAAGAAGAAATAATATTAATGCTAAATCTTCAAAGAGAATCAAGAGCTGTATGTAAAAATCTATTATTTGGAGCTATTATTGTCTTTGTGTATTTATTTACTACTTGAGTTATGATTAATATAAGGCAAACACAACCTAAATAAATATTATAATTACTTTAATGTCCCAGTTTAAAAATGATGGAATATATCCTATTAACACAGATATAAAGATTTACTATTCTAATTAAGATCAAAATATCAGGTATTACTTACTATTATAATAATAATAGATCAATATACATATTAATCTAATAATTAGGTAGAAAGGTTATGTTAATTGCATTGTGCAGTGATGTAATCATATAAATATCAAGGTTTGGAAAATTTTTTATTTCTAGTTATTTAGGTATTGATATATGATATTGGTTTTTTGTTGTACTATTAATGTAGGTTTCTATAGAAACTAATAAATTTTCATATTCGTCGTTATTTTTCGCTATTTCGCTTTCAGAGTCTTTTAGATATAATTCCAAAGAATTTAGTTCTTGATTATAATTTGTATTTTTTCTTTTTAATTCATTTAATTTAGAAATAATATGCATATTCTTGTTATTATTCAATTTTTTGATTTCACTAGTCAATCTTTCTTCTTTTTCTTTATAATCAGGTAATGCATTTATTAAATTATCTAAATAAGTTTCTATTTTCTCAGACTCTTTTACTATAATTTTACCATTCCTAATGGCTTCTTTAACTTCTTTTATTAAAGCCAAATATGTAATTAAATCTTCAAAGATCTTCCATGGTTGTTCTGTCATTATGTCAATCCTTTGAATAATTAATTTATTCAATCCATAGGAATATTTATTCATCGCTCGACTCACTTTACTAAAAGCATTAATCAACTCTTTATGAAAATTATCCTTTTCTATATCGAGTAATTGTATTTTTTTTGATATGTCTTTTGATTCTAGATATTTTTTTGAATTAATTAAATCATTTATTTCTGTATTCATTTTTTTTAACTTGAGTTTCAATTCATCTAATTGAATTTGTTTTGTTTTGAATTTTTCTTCCTCCACTTTAATCGATTCAATTTTCTGTATTAATGCATCGATATTATCAAAACAATTTTGAAGCGGTTGTCTTTCTTTTTCGAAATTATCTATTTCATACTTGCATTGCATCGATAATGATGAAATATTTTCAAACTCTGTTTTGAGTTTATCAGCATATTTACTTATAAAAAAGTTGAACACTTTTTTATGGGACTTACTAACTTCTGAAAATCTATTAACCATTGAATCCAATCTTTCGTGCAATTTGATAACATCATCAAGAGTGGAAGGGGAAGATATATTTGAAGAAAGTTCTTTTCTGATGGAATTGATTACCATTTTTTTCGAATTTACTACTACTGATTCAAAGCTGGCTTCATGAACATCAATTTTTGCGGATTCTAAATCTGAAGTTATAGATTTAATGTTTTCAATAGGCTTTTGAGTCAAATGTCTAATTTTATCAATTCTCCCTGTCAGGATTTTAGTTTGGGTGGAATCAATATTTTTGACTATGTCTTTAGCTTCAACTATTGTAATAGTTGTTCCTTCTCCTGTTTTTATTGTTTTTAAATGATCTATTTTATTATGATATTTGGGATTTATTTTCTCTTTTTCAGATTTCTTTTTAAAAATATTGAAAAAAGGTGACAACAATAAATATTATATCCACAATAAGAAAAATCTTTTTATTTTATCGAAGGACTTTATAAATACTCATAATTCTTTTTTAAGCTTTTCAAACGAATTATTAATGTTCTATACAGGAAAATATACTTTTATAGGTAGATAATCTAGCAAGATTTTTATGAATAATAAGAATATTGAAAAATCTGATAACGGTATTTTATTTATCTTTATTTCTTTATCCGTTTTTACAGCCACTATATTAAGTCATATTATACACTTAAATTTTAATTATTTTTTTCTGGATATTATAATATGGGTAGGTTGTTTTTTGATGTTTTTTATTATATTTAGAGGAAAAATAATACAATCCCTTCATATCATACGAAATAAAATAAGAAAAAGTACAGCATGGTCACCATATATGAAAATAATAAATGGACTTTGCTGGGCAGCTCCTTTCGGTTTAGGAGCATTAATTCCTTCTATTCACGAATATTTAATTTTGGCAGGAATAGGTTTAGGAAATCTATCTACATTCATGATTTTTATGATAAACAATAAACTTAAAAATATGGATCAATTTATAGTAGGATTAACTTCCATAATTTCTATTGGAATAATTTATCTACTATATAATGAAAACGTAATTGATAAATCCTCTGGTGATTTTTTAGCTAGAATCTTAATATCTGTAGCTTATGGAATAGGAGGAATATATTTGTCTATGATAAAAACTGAATAAAAATTCTATGTATATACTAATTTTAAGAACTTTTTAATAAAATCGACAACATATTTATCAAATGAAAAAATTATTTAATTTCTTTACCAGTAATTAACTTGTTTGATCTTAGACAGTAAAGTGTCAATTTATTGATTAGTATTTTAATAATATATCTAAAACGATAAAATAATAGAAAATGACTAGAACAATTCTAAAATAATAATTAAATTACCTCCTGAAACTTAATTGAAGATCTAAAAAAAGTTATGTCTACCTTATGAAAAATTCCTTCAAGGACGAAAGCTCTAATTAATTTCATGGTAGAAAAATAATTTTGATTAAGGTTAGGTATATATGAGAATTTTTAACTATTATGTTTTTTTGGGGTTAAATATAAAATTTATAAATTTAATTTAATTGGTAATAAATATAAATCACTCATTATAGTAAGTTACTTGATTGATATAAAGTTCACTGTTTTACAATGGATTGTTTTCTAATCTTAAATAAGTTCCTAGATCTAGTAAAGTCTTTATTGTTACTTTTCCATTTTCTTTGATTTTTATTGTCGAAAATCTAGATCTACCAACTCCTAACAATTCCTTTGATTTATTTAATATTAAAATCATTGAATTTTCTTCAATACCAGGTGATGCATACTCAATAGAGTTGCCGAAAACATCTCTACCATATAGAATTAATTTTTCTCCATTACTATTTACAATAACATATAAAAAATTATTACTATATTTAGCTACAACATCAAAGAAAGTTATCGAAGGTAAAAATTTTTTTTTATGAAGGTTACCTATTGGTAATCCTCCACAACAAGTACAAGGATAAAATATAAAATTTTCTAATACTGATGGTATGAGAAATAGATATTTAATAGAGTTTTCACACTCTTTTACTGCAAGTAGTTTATCTTGAAGATAATTAAAAATTCCCCATTTGTTGAATTCTCTAAGTATTATAGTTTTTTCTTGCCTTGTTAAAATTCTAAACATATCATTTATTGATATTGTTTAATCTAATCTTTGCAATAAAAAAACCGGCTGTATTATGAATGTGAGGATAGAGTCTTTTTGTAAATTTGATGGATTTATTCATAATCTTATCTCCAAATTTTAACAGAGAATCCACACCATAATTAATAGACTCAACAGTAATATCATATTTGTCTATCATAGAATTTACTACAAACTCATTTTCTTCTGGGGCTAAGGAACATGTAGAATATACGAGTAATCCGTTAGGCTTAACTACCTTAAGAGCGGATTCAATCAATTGAGATTGCCTGATACTACAATATCTGATCGTTTCCTTTGTATAAGTAAGTTTTCTTGCAGGATCTTTCTGCATTATTCCATCACAAGAACATGGAGCATCAAGTAAAACTTTATCGAATTTAAAATCATAATTTATTATTTTTTCTCCTTTGAGATTCCATAGGACTGTGTTGATAACTCCACATCTGGATAGATTAAACATCATTTTTCTTAATCTTTTTCTTTCTGATTCAAGAGCAAGAATCATGCCTCTGTTTTTCATTTTTTGAGCCATGAAGGAGGTTTTGCCGCCTGGTGAAGCTGCCATATCCAAGACTACATCATCCTCTTGGATATCTAAGGATTCTACAGCTAGACATGAGCTAAGGTCTTGAATGTAATAGTATCCAGATAAATATTCCATCGTAGCTCCTATAGGAAACTTTGATTCTTTGATAAGAAAAACTTCAGATAATAGGGTTTTCTCCAGTTTAAAATCTTTTTCTAATAGTTTTTGTTTTAAAGTATCTATATCAATTTTTAATGAATTTATACGAATATATTGTTTCGATGCTCGATTATTAATATAATCAAGAAAAATTTCTGTATCTGGAACGATAGTAAGATATCTTGCAATCATCCATTCCTTAAAATTATATTTAGTTGCTAATTGATATGATTTTTCAGATTTTGGAAAAAGAATACAAGACATTCATTTTAAAGTTAAATAGTAAATATTTAATCTTAATCAAATAAAACGATTTACTGAATTGTAAATTTAAAAATTTATCAAATTTAAGAGTATTAGATCAATATTAGCCAAAAATACAGTTCCAATTAATCTCTACTATAACCTGAACAAAATTACAAATAAATAAATGATTCTTAATTATTAGGTAAGATACTACTTGGCTTCACTGTTTGTATCCTCGAGCGCTTAATGTAAGGTTAGATTATTAATCTTCGATAACTATAAAAGTTTGGGACAAGCACATTATTTTTTTACTGTTGTTTATCTATTTAGTTAACTGTTCTGTCTACTATTTGTCACATCAGATATAGACGAAAAGAACTTTAATAACCGCTTTGCTTACATTAAAAAAAAGTAATCTTTACTTTTAGTATGAATTTAGTGTATTCAAATGTTGAACAAAAATTGTTCAATTATGTAGCCACTTAATTTAATTAGTTGAATAACATTCATTGATTCTTTTCATCAAAAATACCAAAAATTATATGAATAGTGAGCTTATGAAATGTAGATCTTATGTGAAGATAATTTTCTAGATAACCCCATATGACAGCTAGAAACCTAAATCGAATAATAATATTTATACAAATACAATCAACAGGTTCAGAAAACTACTTGATGTATTAATTAAGGTAATTCACAAATACTCATTAAAGCTATTTTATCAATAATTTTAAGTAGAATCTTCCAAAATATAGTTATACATAGTACCAATTTGGCTTATTTCAGAAATCTCAAATTCCATAGTTAAAAAGTTAAAAAAGTATACATATACATTATTAATCTAAATAAAAATCTATTAATATTTACACCTCAAATTAACTAATAAATGAAATTTGATTCAAATCAAATACTGAGTAGAATTGGCAAAAAAAAAGTTTCAGATTTTATTGAATCTGCCAATATAATTAATTCAAATGAAAGTGTCTCTAAAATTCTTGGCAATCTTACAAAAATTAATAATTATAGTGTTTATTTTAAAAATGGAAATAAAATAACCTCTGTTAATTTAAGAGATATTCTTTCCGCTAGAGATGTTCATTCTCAAAAATTAAGTTCTATTGCAAAAAGCACTCCTATAATTGAAGAAGATAGCAATATTGCGAGTGCTGCTGGTCTTATGAGCCTTTACAGATTGCGATCTCTTCCAGTAATTGAAGATGGAGAAGTAATAGGACAAATAACTACAAATTCAATAGTTAAAGCTATGGACCATAAAGATATTAAGATTAAATCTACTAAAATAATGACTCCAAATCCATTTAGCATACATGAGAATGATTTAGTATTAACAGCTAAAAATCTAATGATACGACATAGAATTGATCATGTACCTATTGTAGAAGAAAACTTGAAAGGAATTATTACTTCATTTGATATAGCAAAAATACTTCTAACAGCAGATAATTTGGATAAGGTTCATCTTGGTATTACGGAACATACAAGACCTCTTGAATTTCCTGTTAAGGGTATTGCTGAAAGGAATGCAACTACATCGAGTATAGACCACTCAGTTTCCCATGTAGTTCAATTACTCAACGCCAATAATTCAACTTACTCTATTGTTACATTAGGCAATGAAATTCAAGGTATAATAACACATCGAGACATAATTTCATTACTTGGAGAAAAGGTAGAAGAAGATGTACCTGCTTATATAATTGGTCTACCCGATGATCCATTTGCGTCCGAACTAGCCAAAACTAAATTTAATACACTTGTAAAATTCCTTACAAAGACAATGCCAGATATAGAAGAAGCTAGATGTAGAATAAGACTGTCGACTGTCCGAGGTAAGACTAAAAAATATGAGATTGAAGTTAGTATATTCACACCAAC
The DNA here is from genome assembly GCA_035630235.1 of Nitrososphaeraceae archaeon. Lineage (GTDB taxonomy): Archaea > Thermoproteota > Nitrososphaeria > Nitrososphaerales > Nitrososphaeraceae > TH1177. The sequence goes on from DASQLB010000164.1 coordinate 12,753, forward strand.
TAATAGATATAGTTATAGGAATGAAGGATCAGATTTGGCTACAATTTTTGACCAGATGAAGGATAGTTTAAAAAATAAACTAACGCAAAAGAATCAAAAACATGTGAAGAAATAAAAAACAGGAGGATATACATATAGATTGTTACTCTTTGATTTATTATAGATTATTCCATTTTTAATATTGGAATTATAGGATTATGAGATAAACCACAAAAGTAAAAATATAAGAATATAAAAAATACGATTATATCAACTTGGACTTTATTTCTAAAATGTTAACAATAATCTCATTTTTTCAAAATCTTTAAGATATCTTCAAAAATTTCTTTACCTTTTGGTGTTAGCTGATAATATTTAACAGCACCAGGTGTATAATCATCGTTCAAACCAAACTCGTTTTTTACTAATCCTGCTTTTTCTAAAGTGTTGAGGTGGAATGCTATTATTTTTCTTTCTATATCTAATTCGCGTGCTATGTTACTAGCATACATTTTGTCTTTTCTAGTTAAAGCATTGAGAATCCAGAGTCTTGTAGACTGTGCAGCATTATGTAAACGTTCAATATCAGGATTATCATGTTCGATGAATATCCATCCCGTCTTTTAAATAAATATTCTTTATATTATAATTGTTCTTTTAATTACAGCTATTAGAGGATATAATTTTGTATGGATAGATAGATTATATTCAAACTGGATATGCTCTTGAGCATAGGTGAACTAATAGGTCAAGAAATGACGAATAACAAAATTGGACCTAAGGTAAGAAATGATTACCCTTATACAACAATCACAATACAATTTTAAAACGTTTATAAAATAGCTATCCTGAAGTTTATCTTTTATTGTATAGTTAACATGTCGAGAGATGTAGAAAACAGCCAATTCTATTGTATAAAGATTAAAGTTGAAACAAGGAAGACTAGCATAACCAATAGAAAATTTCAAATATATATGATTTTAAGCCTGTTATATATCAAAGAAAATAGAGTACTGAAAAACCTTCGAAATTAATATGTTATGACTAAAATCCGGGAACTTAAATCAAATAACCCATAAATATTCCCAAAAATGTCTTTTTATTTTTTTTAATAATAAAAATGAGTCTTAGTTTTGACCTTTATATCCATTATATTTACGTTGCTAGATAACAAATAGTTATTAGATAAATTATGTCTACAATATAACATACAAAGGTTTTTTATTAGGAAATCAAATTATTTCAATGTATGTATGCTATTATTGTAATTCAATTGTATCAATTCCGAATTGCTTCATTTTTTACCGAATTATTTTGTCCAATCGTTGGTTTAATTGATTTTGAAATCATTTTTAATAATTGAAATGAGGAAAAAAGTTTTTGAAAGAATATATGATTCCGTTATAGATTATACATGGTTAACAGTAGATAAAATTACAATATCTTGTATTGATACATTATCATTAGTTGTACAACAATGAGAGTAATCATTAATCTATTTAATAATATCAAGAATCAAATCCGATTTGAGTTCTCTTGAAAGTGGATAATATTTTATGATAACTGCTAAAACACTCCTATAGTGTTATTAATTTTGATGGAACAAAAAGAGGTCAGTGTTACATACTTTGGAAACACAAGAAAAGTAAATAGGGTGTTAGAAGGACGTATATATTTAGGACAGTATATAAATAAATATTATAACCTCTGTGAATGACAGTTTACAAAATGCAGATTTGTTGTATAAATAATACAAAAAATGTTAAAAAAAATAAGTTATTTTTAGAATGGCCTTATATATTATAATCAGATACAATTCGAATGATTTTATACTGAATTCGCTAATTATTAAATGAAGATATTCTATAAATCGTTATCTGAGTAGAAGACTAAAAAGCAAAAAAAAACACTTGTGATATGTTTAGATCTGTTATTCTTATAGTTGCGGGAGATTTTTTAATATGATTATGTGGGATACACTAGTCTATAATCTATCTTCATTTTTGTTTATAGATAATCAATATTTATTCATATTTGTCATCAATATTATGTAAAATTCAATCGAAATTCGATAGTGGAATGATGTGACTATTGTTAACACTTTTTTATTGATACTTAAAGTAAATAAGTCTAAAATAGACATATTTAATAGCTTGATTAACCTATAGAATGTATGGATTTTTCTTTTATAGGATCTATAATGTATTGTAGAACTTGTAAAGAATATACTGTAATCAATGTTGATGAAAAAAATCCAAACAACTACAAATGCTCTCGATGCAATTTCGAACTTTTACCAGTTTTAGATAACTAGAATTAAAAATAATTCCTTTTTATTTTTATATTATATATCTAAAATTAAGTCAAAATGTATTAACCTTCTTTTCACTTAGTAATTAATAATCTGCTATAGAAAACCAGTATTTTACATTTTTTGCATTAATTTTTGATTTCTTCTAATCAATATATGTAGGGTATGAAAGTTTTCTTTTCTTGATCCATAATATTACTATGTAATTTATTTATAAAAATAAAGTTAAGTCAGAACAAAAAATCTGCTGTTCCAAATCATGCATGACTAGAGTAATGATCCCCCTATTTATGAGCCCAATTTTTTCTATTAAAGTTTTATAAGCCTGGTATCTTCAATAATGTAAAATTAGAAAGATATTTGTTCAACCTGAATATATTAAAATATTTACTAGTTTACATTTTATTCTAATTTATTTGTGAATGTACATGGTAAAAAATATGAACTTGTATCTGTATCTTCTGAAATGTAATTTATACCATGTTAAAATAGATATTGACAATTAATATTATGTTAAGAAAATACCATGTTAATTAATTACCTATATGAGATTACAAATAAAGTCATGGTTATGCCCATTGTGAACGCCCAAACTACTTTATTCCAATTAAAAATTTTTTGTCCATCTAATACTCCAAATGGTAATAAATTAAACATAGATATCCAGGCGTTAAAACTTGCTCCGATACTAAAATAGAGTGAATAAGGATATAAATATGAAAGAAAAAGAAATAAAAATCCCATTACTAAATTTGTCATAGGTCCTATCAGAGCAACTTTTCCAAGCTTTTCCTTATCAGAAATACCTACAATAACTGCTCCTGGGGCAATAAATTTGAAGGGGATGAAAGGAATAGCAGATATTGCTGTAACTATTAGACCATATAGCTCTGCTCGAAACTCAGCCCAACTTCCATAGAAATTTGCCAAAAATTTGTGGGCTAGTTCATGAAATAAAAATGCTATTATAAAAATAACCAAAAATTCAAAGGAAATGTACCTATAATTATTTAATGACATCCCTACTAACAAAACCAAAAAAGTTGCTATAAGGAGATGTTTTATTTCTGTTTTAGAGAACCGAATATTGATAGTTTTACTAAGATTATTAAGGAAACTACTATTTATGAAACTATCGTGGAACATGTTCTTTTTTCTTTTTTCAGAAAATTTGTCAATCCCGCTACAAAAATGATTGATCGGAAGACGATGATCAGTACAAAAAGATTCTTTACAATAATTACATTTAAAAAGAAAATCCTGAATTTTACATAGATAACATCTCATATAATTTACTCTAAAAAGCAAGATATATGAGTGCCGATTGAAACTACTGAATAATATGACATCCATAAATGCATGAAAAAATTTAGAAATAATTGTTGTTGTATTTCCATAGTATTTAGGAGATTTGTAAGAGTCATTCAAAATTGCTTAATTTAAATTGTTAACTGGTGTTTTATTGGTACATTCTCCTTTCTGATCACTAAGTGGTTTTTATAAACTTTATATTATTGATAAATAATATTTATTATCTATCTTTAACAAAATTTAGAATATAACAAAAAATACAAATTTATTTTTATATTAACAAATTTAATAAATTCATGTTAAAAATGAATTGTAATTTCATAGGTAATAATTCGCGATAGTATATTGTAGTTCTAAGAGATACTAAAATTTTAACTTAGAATCGATTATAATATTTAACCAGATTCAACAATAGACTTTAAAAATCCAAATCTATTGTAGTCATTAACCATAATTTTAGATAAATGTCTGATTATATCCGTTAAACTTAGAATACTAACAATTTGATTATTTTCTTCTAAAACTGGGAGCCGTTTTATTTTGTAATCAGTCATTTTTTGTGCTGCACTTTCAATTGAATCATATGACATTATTGTAATTACTGGAGAAGACATTACTTTATCTAAATTCATCTCATTAGGTAGGGTATTTGTGACACAAACCTTTTTTATAATATCTCTTTCTGTTATTATTCCAATTGGAAAATTTTTGGAGTCGATTACAAGAACTGAACCTACTTTATTTTTTACCATTAATTTAGTAATATCTAATGCAGTTACGTCAAAATTTGATTCTATACTAACTACATGTTTTTTAGACATTATTTCGCTAACTGCACTCATAATTTTATTTATACAGAGTTACTTTTGTAGTTAACTAATTTATAGAAATTCTTCAAATCAATATCGTTCAATCAATATCATATATTATGTACTAATTTGTAACTATAACAACAAATTTACCATTATGAAAAAAACTATGAACTGGGTGTTTTGTTTAGTTTGTATATTAAATGCCGCTCAACATTGGAATTAATTGCAATTTATTACAGATTCGACTTTATTTCTTGCAATTACATTTTCTTATTTATATTTGCATTTGATTATTTTCAGCATCATTGATCATTCATGATTAGGTAAAATGCACCGCCACAATGTGATCCATTGTATTTTTTACCATTTCTTAAAGAAAATGATGTGTTTAACAATTGTAAAACCACATCTTAATTAGAGTTTCAAATTATGAAATATATAATCGTAACCAACAAAAATACAAAAAAACTTATCACATAAAATTAAGTGAATAATAAAAATAGTAATTTAGTGTTTTTTTAAGTGAAACTATATTTTTTACATAATATAAAATTAAGAAGTTTGGTTAACCATCAAGCCATTTTCAACTATTCTTCCAATTTGTTCTAGTTGATAAATCTTCATAGGGGCATTAACAATAGTATTTATGAGGGTACTTCCTCGTGGAAGGTTTTCTAGAGCATTAACAGAAAGTGTTCTTTCTTCATTCTGGAGAGATTCTATTGCTATTGCAGTTTGATTAGTTATCTGAGATTGATTATTGACGAGGAGGGCTTTGAAATTATCCGAAATATCAGATAACTTAATTATATTTCCTTCTTGTGCTATAGCACTAAGGTATGAACCCATAGATGCTATGGAAATTGTTGTAACAACTATACATAGAAGCAGTTGTTTAGCCTCTTTATCAATTGCCTTGGACATATACTAATAGAAGTATTTTATACTATATATATAGATAAATAAATTCTAGAATAATTAAAGTTTTTTCATACTCTAATTTCTTTCATCATT
>DASQLB010000165.1:0-2457 GCA_035630235.1 Nitrososphaeraceae archaeon
TTTGTAACCTCTTCAGGAAAATATATTATGTTCATTCTATATGTGATGCTTGGGAATACCACGAGATTAAGTATTTCAATTGTTTGAGTTGTATTAAAACATTTTTTGTATAAGTATGATATATGTATTTATTGTATGCAAATTTAAGAGCATTTGTTTGATCTTTCCAGTTTAATTGTAAATTGATCCATACTCCTAGATATTTATATAATTCATCACTTTCAAAATATGAGAGATATTCTCTTTTCCATTTTTCTTCTGTAAATTTTTCAATATATATTCTTGAGAGTGAGTCAGTATTGTTAGTATATACTGATTTATCTCTTCCATCAAATGCTAGTGTAAGATCAACAAACGTAAAATAATCTATAGCATCATTGAAAAGATATTGCAATTCTTTATTTCTATTGGCATGAAGTACCATATCATCTGCATATGCTCCTCCTGGGACTGGTTTTAGTCCATCATCTAGGTTATATCCCCTGTTTGATTCTTCTAATTGTAACATTAATGGTTCTAGAAAGAGGATAAATAGCATAGGTGACAGAGGACACCCTTATCTGACTCCTCTTGTTATATTTATAGTATCTGATAAATCATATGGAAGAATAAAGTTACATGTTGAGTCTGTGCAAATGTCTTGGATTATATTTCTTATTTTTTTGTTAAAATCATATTTTTCAAGAATGAGATTGAGTGCCCAGTATTCTACTGAATCATATGCCTTTTGTATATCAATATAGCATACATGTATTTCTTTATTGTTTATAATAGAGTGTTCGATAATATTTCTTAGTGTCCATATTTTTGCAAAGGTAGGTCTATCCCTTCTAAATCCTCCTTGCATGTTAGATAATGTATTATTGTCTTCCATAAAAGTAGATATTCTTTTTGTAAGTAAATTGCTATATATTTTGTACGTGGTGCACAATAGAGCAATTGGTCTATAGTTCATGGAATCATTAGGATTACCTTTTTTATATATTGTGTATATATTAGATTTTTTCCATTTTTTTGGGATTTTTTCTTTTATTATACATATATTCACTATTTTTAGTAATATCTTTTGAAAAGATTCTATTTTATATAATATTTTTATGATTTCATTTGGTATATTATCTGGTCCAGTAGCTGTACCATTACTTAAGCTTCTAATTATAATATCCATTTCAGTTTCACTTACTTCTTGTGTCAGAACATTATCTTTTCCTTTGATTTTCTTTCTAATATCTTTGAATTTTTTTGTTTCAAAAGCTTTATGATCATAGCTGCTTTGTTTTGTTTTAGAAGTCATTACTTTTTCCCAATCTGTTTTTACTTTTTTTGCTACCACTGCAGGTTCACTTGTAGTGGTTATAGTTTTTTCTATTCCTTCTTCTGTTTCTTTTATTGTTTCCTCTTCTACAGTCCATAACTGTTGTGATGAGAAAACGCTATCTGGCTGTGCTCTTGCAAAGAACTTATTAGGATCATGAATTCTTTTTTGTCTGATTTCTCCTACCCTTTTATGAATAAAGTCTTTTGTTTCCTTAGAAGTTATTTCTTCAGAATGATTTCTTAATTCTTTTAGAGTCATTTGAAGTTCTGCTTTGAGGCTTTCATGCTTTGGGTCTTCTTCAATATTTGCTGGTGTACTGATTTTATATTTATTATTTGTGATTTTCTTGTATATATTTTGTATATTTTTAGTAATTTTGTTAGTAATTAGAGCATTAGGTATGGAGAGTATTGCTTTTGTAATTACATTTTGGAAATAATTGTTTTCTCTTTTTTCTTTACTTATTTTTTTGGGTTTTAGTTTTGGTATATTTGATGTTTGTTTTATTTCTAAGCTTTGTTCTGCAGTTTGCCACAGATCTTCTTCATACATTTGTAGAAGTTCATTAATATCTATATTTTTATTTTCTTTATTAAGTATTTGTTTCCATTTAGTACTACTAAATATTTGTCCTCCTACTTCTAATATTTTTTCCCTAACCTTATCGTTCAAGTCTTTAACTAGCATCTTTTTTTGCTTTGCTTCTTCTATTTTATTTATTATCTCTCTTGATATTTGAGACCTTAGAGTAATCTGTATTGCTCTATGATCTTGTGATATTTTTGTATTAATGGATTTTATTTTGGGTGAGTGCCATATGTGTTGCATATCAAGTGGAACTAGAGTATAATCTACTTTTGATTGAACAGTGTTATTGGTTTGGATTTGAAAATAAGTGTACTCGTTTGTATTTTTATTACATGATCTATATGCATCTATAAGTGAGTTTACTTTTATGATGTTTTTGAGTCCTTTGGGAATTTTGGTTTTACTTCCATTGTTACTATCTCGTTTGTCTAATTGTACATTAAGATCTCCAATTATAAAGTGTTTATTTTTCCCTTGTTTTTTATTTAGGCTAGTATTTATTTTTTCCCAAAATATATTTGACTCTTGTGTTTTTGGAGGTGCATATATGA
>DASQLB010000166.1:0-16478 GCA_035630235.1 Nitrososphaeraceae archaeon
GGTCCAGAACCAATAATAATAACATCAAAAATATCTTTACCTTGAATAGTTGTATCAATATTACTTTCATCAAGTTGCATGATGTAGGTAATAGATAAAATAGAGACTAATTAATTATTTGTTGACTGAATTTTTCTTAATCTATGCCTTAAATATACATTATCATAAGAGTATTGTATTATTTAATATAGTTTGATCAATATAATATTGAAGTATTAATTCATATTCTTTTGCATCATTATTAAAATTATTATTCATAGTATAGAACATCTATTTTGAAGAATATAATCTAGTTACATGCAGAAAAGAATTTAGAAATAGAAGAACGCCTACAATTTATACAATAATTGAAAAATGGATTGATAAATTTACTAATTAAGAGAAAGATTGTTTGAGGTTTTAAATTAAGTTTTTCTATCATTTTAACAATCCGTATATTTTTTCTAGCAATTATTTGACTAATGGAGGAATTTGATATATAGAAAAAGTGTACTCATTTAAGAAAGAATCATGTTGATGGTGTAGGTTATATTGGAGACAATAAATCTACGGTATGTAATTGTCCTCAATTTATAGAATAAATCAACCGAATTTTTACAGCTCTTTTTTTGATTCAATAAACCGTAGAGTTTACAAAGCCCAAGTAGCGTTAAAGTTAATAGTTCATTTATTTTCGATGTATATTTGAAAGGTGTATTGTAGTAGGAAACTATAAAGCAAGTAAAAATAAGAAACAACTATTTTAATCATTACAGCTTTGCCTATACCAAAAATTACAATTTGAAAGAGATTTTTAATAAAAATACGACTTCGATAATACAATGGTTATTTTAAGGATTCAAAAAAACTCGTTTTGTTAAAGTTTGATATTACATAGTTTTTTCAAATTATCAGTGATAAGAATAATTTTATCTCTGGATAAAAAGAATCGTTATAAAAATATATTTTTATAAAATATCGGAGAAAAAAATTCCTAATTTGGAATTTCTATTAGTTCTTTTAACTTGTTTGCAGCTATTTCAGCAGCTTTCTTACCTGATAAAAGCATAGAACCAAATGTAGGACCCATTCTTGGAAGACCATGTGTTTCAGTTACTGACATTCCTGTGGCTATTAGGCCAGGAAATACTTCACCAGTATAATTAACTACTGCATCTTCACCTCCTTCTACCCACATAGGATCCATGCCTTTCCACTTGACATAACCTCTTTCCATTAATCTCTTTACGGCAACCGAATCATGACCAGATGCATCAATAACGATCTTGCTTTCGAATGCAATCGGATCTACACATGTAATATTTCTTGGTAATGCAGAGACAGGCATCCAGTTAACTACTACCCCTCCTACCCGCTCATTTTTTAATACTAAATCATCAAATTTAGTCAATTGCAAAAACCGAACGCCTGCATCGCAAGTTGCTGCAATTAACTTGGAACAAGCATGAGGACCCCAGGTAGCATAAAGTCCTTCTCTTACAACTCTATATGGAACTCCTAACTCATCCCAAATCTTTTGGGCGGGTGCTCTTACAGTTACAGGGTTCATCATATACCCTCCTACCCAATATCCTCCACCAATGTAGTTATTTTGTTCTATAATTAAGGTTCGAACTCCTAATTTACCCAATTCTCTTCCTGCAGATAATCCAGCAGGACCCGCACCAATAATAATAACATCGGAATCTGTATATTCATTCATTGTCTCCATAAACATTGCAGCAATTGAACGACTAATTTCTTTCTCGCTGACATCAGCAAAAATCTTTGGCATACTATTATCAGAAGATTTACATTATATATTACTAATGAATTTGATCTATAATGTCGTATCACAAAAATTAATTTTAATTATCTATTACATTATTTGAGAAATGGGTTCCTCTAACTTTACTGTCAATTTCAATCATTAACTTGATAAAATCTGATTTGTGAGAATTCAAATATTCTTGTCCTTTGTCTTTAAGACGATTTTGATAAAGCCTTAAATCTCTATGCTCGTTGAAGAATTTTTCGATCATTGTACTTCCATGAATAGAAGGATTTATCAATTTATCAAAATATCCTATAGTTAATTGAACATCTCCTTGTTCTACAGAGTCTCTCATTTTAGATAATATTTCACTTATATCTTTTAATTGTTGAACAGGAGGTGAAACTTCCCTAGATTTTCCCATGAAACCTGAGCGTTTAAGTGTTCCTACCTTTGAGGCTATCTCTCCAGAGAGCTCAAAATATTCTTCTTTATTCAAAAAGGTTTTCTTTTCCTTCCTTAGTACTAAACCTTTCATGGAAAGTCTCAATAAAGCATCATTAACATCAACTTGATCCATCCCAGTGATCCAAATTATTTTACCTGCATAATCGTAACCATGTCGTATGGCCTCTAATACAACAACCTCAATTATTCTTCTAAAACCTTCTTCTGCCTTAGCATTATCAAAATCTTTATCTCTGACAGCTCGTTTAGCATAAGAAATATCAATTTCAATGGCTCGCTTCAACGCCTCCATACCATCATCTACCCTCCCACCAAGAACGAGATAACAAGACAGGTTATACCAGGACATTCCATCATTATGATTGATATCTATTGATTTTTCACAACATTCTACTGCTTTATCTAGGTTGTTCATTCTATAATATGCGAGTCCTTTTAGGTTCCACGCCTCGAAATTATTTATATCTAAATCCAGAGCATTATTATAGCAAGAAATGGCTACAGTATATTCTCCAAGGTGAAAATGAGCATATCCCTTTTTTATCCATGCATTAACGAATTGGGGATCGATTCTTACAGATAATTCAAAACATCTAATAGCATCAGTAAGTTTTTCGTTAGCCATATGATTAATTCCTTTATTATAAAGATCAAATTTTTGAATATTATTGATATTATCAGTATTATTTAATTCAGAAGGTTTTTTTTCTTTCTCTTGGTAATTAAATTTATCAGTTACCTTCCGTCGAAAAAACTTTTCCATATAATAACAGATCCATTCACGAAGATAAATAGATTATGATTTATTTGTTATAGTGACCAGTACATGTGATCGACTTTAAAAATATTATAAATTAAGAAAAAATTATTATTTTAGCTTGACAGATATCATATTAAGTGTCAGATTATTATAAAATATTAGGAATAGCAAAGGATTCTGATCAAATTCAAATAAGAAAAGCCTTTCGACAGCTAGCACTGCTACACCATCCTGATAAGAATAAAAATTCTGAAGAATCAAAAGTGAAATTCATGGAACTTGTTCAAGCATATGAAGTTCTATCAGACGAGAAAGCTAGAGAAAGATATGATTTTAATACTGTCAATGAGAAAAGTTTTCAGAAATTTAATTGGACACCTTCTGCAGATTTTGCCAATTTTTATAGTTATGAAAATCTCAAAAGAGAATACAACGAAAATATAGTAAGCGGTGGTATGTGGGAAATTAGTGAAAAAGCCAATGCTGGGTTATGGAAAGCGACCTTTATTTTGTTAGGATCCTTGGGATTGATATCTGTCTTTATTATACTAAAAATTTACTAATGAATAGACAAATTCATTATCTTATATTCTTTCCAACCTTTCTTAAAAAAAAAGTATTTAAAATAGATCGAAAATTACTCTTAATAGTTAAGTTGAAAGTTTTAGCAATTGGAAATCGCATCTTTGTAACAAGTTTTCAAATGGCTGGAATCGAAGGAATCGACGTTCAAAATTCAAAAGAAGCTCTTTCTCGAATAAACCAAATACACTCTCGAAGTGAAGCAGGTTTGATTTTATTAAGCGATGACATTGGTAAAGAGATTAGATTAGATTTGGCTAGGATACGTTCCTTAAAACCCATTCCTTTGATATTTGAACTTCCTTCACCAGGTAGTAAAAAAGAAAAGGTAGATTATAGAGCATTGTTAAAGCAAATCCTAGGTGTTTAATTAATATTCTCTCTTGTGGTATTTCTTTTGATTATTATTTAGAGACTCTTTACTTTACCTTGATGTAATATGAATTTGAAAACAGTACTTACCATTGCTGGGAGCGACCCATCTTCTGGTGCTGGTATACAAGCAGATCTAAAAACTTTTTCATCATTAGGAACTTATGGATGTACTGCTATTACTGCAATAACTGTTCAAAATACAAGAGATATCTTCGATGTTTTTCCTCTTCCAAATGATATAGTGATAAAACAAATAAAGTTCATCCTGAAAGATATAAGAATTGATTCAATAAAGGTAGGAATGGTTTATGATAAAAAACTGATCGACAAATTATTTAATATTTTAAAAACTCTTAATATTCCGATCATAGTAGATCCGATATTTATTTCCACAAGCAGAAAAAATTTAATTAAGCCTGATGCAATAAAATGCTTTACAAAAAAAATACTATCTATTGCAACAATAATTACTCCGAATGCCAATGAGGCAAAACAACTTACTGGGATTGAAATAAATACAAAAGAAAATTTACATAATGCTTTATCTAAAATAATGAGATTAGGTCCTAAAAATGTGATCCTAAAGGGTGGACATATTGTATCAGAACTGTCTACTGATACTTTAATTGATGATAAATTGAATATAGTAGAATTCTTCAATCCTCGAATTTACATCCCAGAAAATCATGGTTCTGGGTGCAATTTCTCTGCGGCTTTGTCTGCATTCATTGCACAAGGTTATGATATATCTATGGCATGTAAATATGCCAATGAATTTATAAATAATGCCTTGAAGAATATTTTGTATATAGGAAAAGGATTTCCTGTAATAGATAGTGCTATAATAACTTCCGCATCATCCTTTAAATTTAAAGTAATCGAAGATTTGTCAAAAGCCATTAACGAGTTAGAAAATTTATCAGGCTTGGGAAAGTTGATACCCGAAACACAATCTAATTTTGTCTATGCAATACCAAATGCCACTTCTATAAACGAAGTTGCTGGAATAAAAGGAAGAATAGTAAGAATAGATGAAAAAGTGAAAGCGAGTTCGTGTATTGAATTCGGTGCATCCAAACACGTCGCATCAGCAGTTATTTCATATATGACTATTTATCCTCCTATGAGGGCTGGATTTAATATTAAATATGATACAAAAATATTAGATTTGCTACGAACTTTTATGAAAATATCCGAATACGATAGACGCTTAGAACCTAGAAAATTTAAGGAAAAAGAAGGTGAAACTATTAAATGGGGAATTAAAAATGCGATTTTAAAAGACAAGATTGTAAATGGAATTTATCATCAAGGAGATTTAGGAAAAGAACCTATGATAATAATTTTTGGACACAAACCAGCAGAGATCATTGAATATTTGAAAAAAATAATGAAGTACTACTAATGTAAAGGTATATTACATTATTTAATTAAACATTTTAGATGCAAGCAGTTATTCTAGCAGGAGGCCTGGGAACCAGACTACAACCTTATACTTTCTTTATTCCTAAACCTATGTTACCATTAGGGAACAAACCCTTGCTTGAGTATCTAATAGAATGGATAAAAAAATTAAAAAATATTGATGAAGTGATTATTTGTGTAAGTTATTTGCACCGAACTATCGAGGATTATTTTGAAGATGGAGGAAGATTTGGAATAAAAATCACGTATGCCCATTCTGAAAGACCATTGGCCACTGCAGGACAATTAAAAACTGCAGAAAAAATGTTGAATGATAGATTTATTTGTCTTTATGGCGATTCAATATATGATTTTAATTTAGAAAAAATGGTGAATGGACATGAAAAATCAAAGGCTTTTCTTTCGATGGCATTAATGAAATACAAAACAAGAATGAAATATGGTTTCATAGATACAAATGATAAAGGAAATAATGTTACAGCATGGCGAGAAAAACCAGAAGTTGAGGGTTTAATAAATATTGGATGTTATATAATGGAAAGAGAATTCCTAAAAATGATACCTAAATCGAGCACTATTGGAATGGACAAAATAGTAAAAGATGTAATTACTCAAAAAAAAAAGGTTAAAGCGTTTACAATAGAATCTGGATTCATCGATATAGGAGATAAAAGATCATATTTAGACGCATATAAAAAATACATGAAAAAATTAGGTAGCATATAGAATACTATAGTACAAAATTGTTTGTTCTGACTGAGATTAACCTCTAATTCTTAGTGCGTCATCTTTTTATTCTGATCGGGTATGAGATATTATATATGATTGATAATAAGAGGGAGAAAAATCTCTCAGTTGATGTAAGTAGTGATAATAATCTTCACTTTTATGTTAGAAAAATGAATTATCAGGGTACCTTAATGATAAACATATGTGATAAAGAATTATTGGGTATAAATATCGTAAGTGATTCGTTAAATATTAATATAACAAATGATTTTTTTAACGAGCCGGCAAATGAGAAAGAGATATCTAATTTATTAAAAAAATGTTCTATTGCTAATCTAATTGGAAAAAGAATTGTAGAGAAAACATTGAGTTTAGGGCTTGCTAAAAGAGACAGTATAAAAACAGTTTCAGATATTCCCTTTCTGATGATATTTAAATTTAGTCAAAATTACTAATTCGTTGAACTATCTATCAAATTAATAATAGATATTTTATATCTAATAGTTTATAATATTAGTTGAGGCTGAGTCAGAATGAGTTATCAACGTACTTTAAGAATACAAAAAGAACGAATTGGGGCCATAATTGGAAAAAAGGGATTAATTAAAGACGAGATCGAAAAAAAATGCAAGATAGACATTCATGTTGACAGTGAATATGGAGATGTCGTATTAAAATCCAAAAATACCGAATCCTTGGATATATTGAATATAAATAAAGGATTGGAAGTAATTCTTGCTATCTCTAAAGGCTTTTCTCCCGAGAAAGCTTTTAACCTATTCACAGAGGAAAATAGTTTAGAGATTATCGATTTAAGAAACTATGTAGGAAAATCTCCAAATTCTTTATCTAGAGTAAAAAGTCGATTAATAGGAGAAAAGGGAAAATCCCGGAGAACTATAGAGGAATTAACAGGATCTTATATTTCAATATATGGACATTCTGTGGGAATAATCGGAACTTCTGAACAAATAACTTTAACGATTGAAGCAATAACAAGAATATGTTCCGGAAGGTCACATAAAAATGTATATAATTTCCTTCAAGAAATAAGAAGAAAAGCCAAAATTGAAAAGTTAAAATTGTGGGAATAAAATGTTATCAGCAAAATTTTTTATTATAAATATAAATATATAAAGAAAAGGTATTGAGTATTGACTAATCCACAAGATAAAGATAAAAAAGTCTCAAAGGTATCTTTCTATAAATTAAGTACTCTTTTAGCAATAATTATAACTATTCCAGGTATTATAATTCTCTTTACGCTAAGACATTATGACGTTGAGATAATTTATCAAGTAATTGTTAGTTCGGTTGTATTTTTTATATGTATAGGACTCTCCTTTAAAATTTCTCACCACCTTGTTAAATTAGGATAAGTAGTTATCTTTTTACTCCCCATCTATTGAACATATTATTTTCAATACCAAATTGATCCAATACCTTTCCAACAATATGAAATAACAAATCATCAATAGTACTTGGATGGAAATAAAATCCTGGCATCGCAGGTAATATCGAAACACCCAATTCGGACAATTTAACCATGTTTTCTAGATGAATTTTAGACAAAGGAGTTTCTCTAGGAACAACAACCAATTTTCTGTTTTCTTTGATACAAACACTAGCAGCTCGTGAAATCAAACTATCATCTAATCCATTGGCTATACTAGCAAGTGTTTTCATGCTACAGGGAATGATAACCATACCATCGGTTTTAAAAGAACCACTTGAGATGGGTGCAGCCATATTTTTATTATCGTACCACTTGGTTGATAGCTTCTGTACATAAGCAATATCTATATTTGTTTCAATTTTTATCGTCTTTTCTCCCCATTCACTGATAACTAAATGTGTTTCTAATTTAAGCGAATTTAAGGATTCTATTAATTTGATACCATAGATAACTCCTGATCCTCCGGTAATTGCAATAATAATCCCCACATTTTCATTTACTTGACTAGATGATAAGTATCTATCTAAAAATTAATTTTTATATTCCTTTAGTAATGAAATAAAACATGCTTACTATTTTTGGTACAATAGCATTAGATACAACTAGAACATCTAAAAATATAAAAAATAGAATAATGGGCGGAGCGGCAACATATGCATCCTTATCATCATCAAAATATACATCAACTAACATTATTGGAATAATTGGGTATGATTTTCCTCGTATGTATAAAGACATTTTGGATAGACACGTGAATACTAAAGGAATTATTGTAAAAAATAATGAAAAAACTTTTCATTATGATTCTTCATTTGATCCAACTTTAACTGTTCGAACAGCCAATAAAACTGAATTAAATGTTATTGAAAATTTTGAACCATCTGTTCCTGAAGAATTTCTCGATTCCAAATATATCTTTTTAGCAAACAACGATCCAGTTCAAAACAAAAAAATGCAAAATTTATTTAGTGATCCTGAATTTGTGGTTTGTGACACTATCGAATATTGGATTAATAATAAATATGATCAAGTGATAGAGATGATAAGAAATGTAAATGGAATCATAATAGATAGTCAAGAAGCTAGGCTTTTAACACATGAATATAACCTCATCAAATGTGCTAAAGAAATTAAAGAATTGGGTCCTGAATTAGTAATTATAAAAAAAGGTGAGAATGGGTGTATGCTTTTTTACAAGGATATTATATGTGTATTTCCAGCCATCCCTATAGAAAATGTAGTTGATCCAACTGGAGCAGGTGATTGTTATGCAGGTGGCTTTCTTGGATATTTATCAAAAAAAGGAAAGATAAATGAAAGCACTATTAGAGAAGCTGCAATATACGGAAATATTATGGGGTCATTCGCAATAGAAGACTTTGGAGTGAATAAAATAATTGATATCTCCCCTTCTGATATAGAAAAAAGACTACAATTCTATAAAGAATTATTGAAGTTCTAAACAGGAATACAAATTGTTATATAATTACTAGATTATTAAAATAATTTATGGCTAAATTTTTTTAGCTTTTTCTATTTGATATAGCATTTGTTTTAAATCATTAATGGGAGATGAAGAATCTAATATGTATCTCCCAACTATAAAATAATCAGTACCAGCTTTTATTGCATCAAGTATGGAACCTCCTTGAGTTAGAAATCCAGGAGAGTAAATCTGTATTTCATTCAATTTTGAAATTTCCTTGATTATGTCAATTTTAGTAGCACCTATGACAATTCCATCTCCACCACTAGAACGAGCATAACTATAAAGTAATCTATACATTGGAATTGAATCTAAATTTTCCCTATTCGTATTATTTGAAGAAGAAATTTGTAATCCGTAGCCTTCAAAAGAAGTGGGATGACTCATATAAACAAGTGAGATGATACCAAATTTTATGGAATGGGCGTAATTTACAATTGACTTCATTTCTGTTACTCCAATAAATGGGTTTACTATTACTGCATCAAATCCTAATTTTTGTAACTTTTTGACAGTCACTTTATTTGTATTTCCTATATCATTCAGCTTTATATCTGCTATACTTTGCAGGTCAAATTTATGAGCGAGCATGTTAAGATTTAATAGTTGGATATACGATAGAGACAAAAAAAGATGGAAATTTATTTTTATTGCACAAATTTGAGATTCAGTTATAGTTACTATCTCTTTACATTTATCAAGTAAGTAACGATTATTGTCATTATCTAAATCGTAATCCAATGCTAATATAATAGGACTTTTTTTTTTATCGGCACACTTAGTTATCCTTGATTGATAAGAAGATATAATTTCAGTCATCATTTATCACTAGGGGATGCTCTTTTAACAATTTTATGATTTTTATATAAATATAACCATGTTCTTCAATATAATTTGTGAAAAAAGGTTTTTCTGATTTTTGGCTGGAATATTTTAAAAATTTCTCTGGTTCCTTATCTATATTGATATAGTAAAAATATGTTAAAGAATCGGTGTCCATAAAATTTAAAGATGTTCCTAAAGTAAATCTATCTTTTTGTTGATTTCCAAAAGAAAAAATTGGTAAAGGAGGTTCATCATAAATAGTTTTATAAGCCGCGACTTTTGCAAGACTTGCAAGGTCTCTTAACATAATCTTTGTATAACTACATCTTTTACTTCTTCTAGAACTTTTTTCCATTATTGCTGGTAACTTTTCAACATTTATAATTGGAGAATATACAAAAAGAGGATTAGTAGCAATATCCACCAATGTTACTGTTTCAGAAAGACCTTGACATCTATATGCAATATATTGATTAGAGGAATTGTTGGTCTCAAATTTTACATAATAAATCACGGGAGTACCATAAATAAATTCAGTTTGCAAAGCAAAGATATGTTCATTGTTTAAATACATAGAAAAAGTAGGTAATGGAGCACGTTCTAATGCACAAACTAGTCTTGCAAAATCATTCAGATCGAATACCTCAATGTAAAAGGGTGATTTAGATTCCAAGCAATTAACTTCAAAAAAAAGGGTATTAATATTTTACACTTTTAGTAGATATGTCTTAAAATCAATAGAATGTGGTATATGGTATTGTTTAGCACTTAGGTTAAAAGTCAAAGAAACTCTTAGTTTTTATTTTCTAATAGATAAGAATTTCAAAGTTTATAAAATAAATAATATAATTTGTATTATTGTTTTTAACTGAATTAGAACTTTCCTGAAATTGATAACTATATCTATTATTATTACTAAAGTTTTGTCAACAAGTTCTAACTCATTGTTGAAAAATTTAGTGAAAGAAGATACTCAATTGAATTAGAATATTACCTAACTCAATTATATAGACAATTCCCTTCGAGTAAAGAGTATATCAAAAGTATATTTAATAAATATAATCATTTTTTCAATAAGGTTCACTATCAAAAAATTATTATAATGTTGTTTTGACGACCGCTTGATCGTCGCTCTGCTTAAATTAGTAATATATTATCCATTATTGAATATTTCTAAAGATATCAAAGAAAATGATATTGAATATAAAAGAATTAGGCATTGATATAAAGATTCAAGCTAGCATTAATTTGTTAACTAAGGTTATAAATAAAAAGGATAGCAATGAGTTCGAAATTTGGAAAGCTTACAGTTGGTTAGAATACTGTATTTTACTGATTCGTCTGAAACAATATGATCTATTAGACAAAATACAACAAAATGTGTTAAAACCTAATAAAAAAAAAGAAAAAGTTGAAAAGGAAGCAAATTTAATAAGGGCAAGGGAAGTATTAACGAGTTTAGATTATACCAATAGTGACCATCTTTTAAATTCTCTTAGAGAATCAAGAGATCTTTTAAAAATTTATTTAAAAACAGACAAGTAAGATATTAATAAAAATTTTAATGTCTTTGATCTATTACTGCATCCACTTCAGCTCCAGTTCCTATTAGTTCAGCTTTTAGACCAAGTTCTGCTTCAATTTCTTCAACAAACTTTTTTGAAGGTGAGGAAAGTTTAGAATATTCTGTAACACCAGCACATTCAGGAAAGAGAACATCTAATTTGGTGAGGGCAAATGATGTCCCACCGTTCAGTCTAATTGCCTTTTTTGCTAACTCAATATTGAACGGAGAAGATCTTCTTTCTCTTCCAGTTACACTTCCATATTCCTGCCATCCTCTCTTTTGAGTCTCTTCTTTGCCTAATTCATTTTCTAATGGTCCACCTCCAACTCTAGTAATATAAGATTTAAAAACTACAATTACGTCATCAATGTATTTAGGTCCTATTCCAACATCCGCGCAAACAGAAGAAGCAGTAACGTCCTTTGATGTTACGTAAGGATAGCCCCCATGATAAAGCGAAAGATAAGTACCCTGTGTCCCTTCAAGTAGAACGTTATTCTTTTTATCCAAGTCAGAATGAATCATACAACTTACATCATTCAAGTAATTTTTAATCTCCGAACAGTCCATAGCAAGAGTGAGTTTTCGTAATGCTCGGTCAGAATTTGCAGGACCTGTTCCTGTTCCTGTAGTACCTATTCTTTCTTTTAGAAAACTCATATTATTATCCTGTCTAATATGTTCTTCTTTTATTATACCACAATGAGGATCGACAAAAGTTCGGCCATGAGCATGAAATGTGGAAATTTCTTTTAAAAGTATTATTGGATCTACCAGAACACCTGCACCTATTGCTAAATTAGTGTTGACGTTAAAGGCTGCGCTGGGAAGCATACGAACTTTGAAGGTTTGCCCCTTTAAATTAAAGGTATGTCCTGCATTAGGACCTACTCCTCCCCTAGCCGCTAATCTAACATTATCCATTTTGACAAGATATGCGACTATCTTTCCTTTTCCTTCATCGCCAAAGAAGCCACCTACTACTATATTACATGGCATGATGTTAATTATAGTAATCTATATTTAATTTATTATAATAAAAAATCGTGTGAAATAGATAATTAGATATATCTCTCTTAAGTAGTTTGTTATGTGTCTGTTACGAGTGGTAATATCGAGGATATTATAGAAATATTAGGTAATCTACAACCATTTTTAAGAAAACCAATAATCAAAAATAAGTTAATAGATTTTTTTAAAAGTGAATCTGAATTTCAATTAGAAACAATAGAATTAATTCTAAACTCTCTTGAAAATATCGATATTCAAAAATATCAAGATTTAATATCTTCATGGTTACAAGTTTTAGTATATTTTGAAAATACAAAAATAAATCAAATAATAAAACTCTTCTTGGATGGATTGCTAAAAAGAAAAGAATTGATAAATCCTCTCCAGCCAGTATTGTTCTATTGCATTAATAGGATGTCCACCGATCAAAAAGACAAATTGAGATATTGTTTTTTGGAAACTTTATTTATGATACCAAACTATAAGAATATAATTCCTTCTAATTTAAGTGAAGAAACACTAAAATTTCTATTTAAATATTAAATGCTGAAGATAACTACATAATAAAAATTAAGTGTTATCAGGATTTTTTTGAATTTGTTCTCCCTGTTCTAGCCCAAAAAAAATCTTCTCTTGTTTTTTCAAAGCCTTTCTATGTTCAGGAAGAGACATGTCTAGACGGAGTTCATTAATAACCATAATCGCATGAGTAGTCCATTCATTCCAGCATGAAGGACAAGAAGAGTATTTTTGAGCACCAGGATCATCAACTAATTTTTCATCGAAAGTATTATTACATTTTGAGCACGTTTGAGTCATATATAATATCCAACTACTCAAGATATATTACCTTTGTCATTAAAATAATAATTTACCATCAAATAGAATTAAGACCTTATTGTTTTAGTATTATAATTTGCTCAATCCGAATTGGAAAATCTGAATTTTATGTAGATAAATATGGTAATAGAATTATAAATTCTCTTAGAGATGATTAGGATTTTACCTTACCAATTATCTCTATATGTAGATATATTCAATATGATTCAATATTATGAACTGAAGATCTATGAGAATTAGCAATAAATGGTAATTATAAAAGTTGATTGATATATTAAGTCAAATGAAGTACTCTAAACTGTCACTTTATAAAGTATATATAGAAACAAACAAATCAAGAACTAATTTCTGAAACAAAAACAAGAATATCTAAATATTTATTTAAATTTTAACTCGAAAATTTCTAATTTACCAACAATAGAGATAATAGAAATAATTTATAGAAATATAAATATTTAATTAATTTTATTATCGTTTATTAAGAATTTTTATTGTTTTTTATCTTTTTTGTATTGATGTTTTTTTTTTATATGATCCCGCATTTGTTCCATACCTAAAAACTTAAGATTGCAACTGTTGCACGTATAATATTTTCCCGGACCATGAATTACTTGTTCATGTTGCATTGATTCTTCTATTTTTCTAAATCTTTTATTACAAATTGGGCAGTCAAATTTTTTTAAGAAGTGTATTAAAAAATTCAATAATCTCAAGAATATATAGTTAATATAAAGGTATAATAAAATCTTTGGAGATAATATAATCAGCTTTCAATTAATATTTGAAAAAAATGTTGGAAATGGAATTAAGAATGTTCAGATACCATTTTTTCAATTGCCTGACTGGAATTCATCATTCCTAATTTTTTTGCAATATTCTCAATCAATTCTATTTGCTCAGGTTTAAAACAGACCGGTATGGTTCGTTTTTCTTCCATAAAAAATCAGAACATGATAAGGTTTTTATGTGTTTCCAAAATTAATTTGGTGATTATGCTTTAACCCGTACAATTTTAATTCTATCTAAAACTTTCCAATATTCAATTTCTTTTCCTTGAGAAATTTTATCCCTTATATCTTCCTCTACTGCAGAGGTTTCAAAAACTTCAAAGGTTTCCATATCCATAATTTGAAGGAGAGAACCAGTTATTGATACAACTTGACCACTTCTCTTATCAATAAGGGGGACTTCCACATTGGCTGAAACAGGAGAAACGAGACCGTGTTTTGAACCATCAAAAACTCCCATTGCAGAAACCCGTGCTTTAGCAGAACCATGCTTTCCTGGTTTGCTATGATCATATGAAACAATTCTACAAGGTTCGTTATCGATAATAATATAAGATCCAACTTTTAAACTGCCAAGATCCATTGGTTTACTCAT
Organism: Nitrososphaeraceae archaeon; assembly: GCA_035630235.1. Taxonomy (GTDB): domain Archaea; phylum Thermoproteota; class Nitrososphaeria; order Nitrososphaerales; family Nitrososphaeraceae; genus TH1177. The sequence goes on from DASQLB010000166.1 coordinate 14,661, forward strand.
AATAATGAAAAGAAAAAGAAATTGATATATATTATTTCTGTTTTAAAATAAGTCAGACAGTCAAATCTATTTTATCCTATCCTTTAGTACTTTTAGCAACATCCCATTTAGATGACATTTTATTTTTATAGCGAAGTTTATAGTATGGAATGAAAAAATAACAATAGAGTGTGGCTAATGCACCATACGGGTCACTCAAAAAAGATTTAAAAATAATCCTGATATTATTTACGAAAGATAGTTTTGTTGTTTTAAAATATGATAATTGTTTATGACCGAAATTTGCTCTCAAAACCTGAGACAAAAAATCTTCTAAATTTTTTGGTGTTTTGAAATATATCTTTGCGTTATCAACATAAATAATTTTTTTTTCCAATTCCAATACTTTTACCTGAAGAAAATAATCAATTGCTATTATATTCTCTGAAATTATTATTTCTTTAGCTAGGTCTTGTCTAATAGCTAAACCTCTCCCCATTACCATAAATTGTGTTTCGCCATGTTTTCTTACGTTTTGCAACCAAGTTGAAATAAACTTTGAGGCTCTTCCGTATATATTATAAATTTCTATCGGTTGAGGATTCCCAGCACAAAGTCCAATTTCAGAAGTAAATTCATTTACAAGGTTATAGGTTGTTTGTTTTTCTAATATCACATCAGCGTCATATAAGACCAAATAATCTCCTGTTGCCTCTTTAAAAATTTCATTCCAACCAGCGGATGCACCTCTTCTTTCATGATGATGGAAAAATCGTATTACGAATTGAGAATTATTTTTTATAAATTCTTTGATTAAAATTGGGGTATCATCCTGAGAATCATCTGAGATTATAATCTCTTTAAGGTGAAATTTTCCTAAATGCTGCCATTTAATCGAATTTAGTAGGTTAGAAATATTTTTTTCTTCATTATAAGAAATAATTCCTATAGATAGCTGATTCATTATACATTTTTCGAAGAAAATTCTTTTATAAATATTAGTATTGGTACAATACTCGTTTGTTATATAGTTCATTGGATTTGTCTGATTGATTTAATCATTAATGAAATTTACATAACCTAGAGAAAGTGTTCTTTATGGGACTTGAAATAATAATTATACCCACAAGCTTTGATATCATACATTCTTTAACAAAAATTTTATATCTAATTTAATCATTCGGTTAAAAAATAAAATGACATGTAATAATTTATAATATGAAATTTGTTGCAATACCTAAATGTGAAAATCTTTTCCCATGTGGTGTATTTTTATTTATAGCCTTCATCTGTGTCGTATTGCTTTTTTCAAATGCATATGGTGAGTCAATCAACATTATTGGCCTGGATAATTTCTCTGTACCAGAAAATCGAAGTAAAACAACAGAAAATCACACTCTGGTGGAAAATGTAATAGACAGCAATATAACGAATCAACTTACTGAAAAATTTGTTCCTCAGATTAAACAAGTCGATGAAACAAAAGGTCTCATTGAGGTAAATCCGGTGTCTATTGAGAGGTTTTTAAAAAATGATTCTGAGTCTCCTAAATCTAATTTGTTGTCTTCAGACCAAAACGATACAGTGAAATCTACAAACATAACAGAGGTTTTACCACCACCTCCAATGGTAAGTTATATTGAAAATGAAGGAGAACAACTGAAGACTATCAATTACGTATCTAAGAATACTGACACAAATACCAGCGAGGAAGAGGATGATGAAAGCAGTAGAAATACCAGCGAGGAAGAGGATGATGAAAGCAGTAGAAATACCAGCGAGGAAGAGGATGATGAAAGCAGTAGAAATACCAGCGAGGAAGAGGATGATGAAAGCAGT
>DASQLB010000167.1:0-2465 GCA_035630235.1 Nitrososphaeraceae archaeon
CCACTGCAGCTTTGAATATTAGATTCTCTGCTTTTAATATACTAACTTGAATGTTAGTAAGAGTATTCAATGATTTATCAATTTCTGATGTAGATATAGCAGCTATAGCTTTATGTATATTATTTATCAATTTAGTAGGAGGAGATGGTTTTAGTAATATCAATTGTGTTTCTAAATCCATAACATCTTTTAATGCTTGTTCGATATTACCATCAACTACTGCTAACTGTGCGTTCATCAAAGTATTCTTTAATGCAACTATATCTATTTTCATTAAAGCCTGCGCAGTGAGATTTGCGTTTTGATTTTGCTGTTGTTGTTGTTGAGATGCCGTTTGATTGGCAGATGATGTTGAGTTAGTTTGAGCTTGTACGTTATCGAACGATGACATAATAGAGAAGAGAGCAAGTGGAATTATTATATAGACTGCGATATTATGACCTTTCATGTAAATACATACTAGAGATTATTTATATGACTTGTGAATAAAATCTCATATAGAATAACACATAAAATTCTCTAAAAGTTTCTAATAATACTGTTTTAAATTATTTTATATATTAACAATTTAAATTATAATAGATAAAAAACCAATATCATAATTTATACTATCAGTATAATAAACGATTGATTCTGTGAATATTCTTATATCATATTTAATAATGTATTTAGCTTTTATTGATAGAAACTTATTTTAAAATAGTTCAATTGTCTATTTATAATATAAATGAGACATCCAATTTTTTGCTTATGGAGAAATTCCTATCGTTTTTGGTGGGTAATTTAAGAAAATATTAATGAGAATATATCCTATAACAATAATTGAAAAACCCGAGAATGCATATGAAAAGGCATTTAATAAAGTCTTATTTTTATTTATTTTTAATACAGAAATTAATGACATGAAAACTAACTCATAATTATATACTTATAATATTGGATAAATATAACAAGTATATTGGTATTTGTATTTTTTATGTTTAAAGATTATATAATTTAATTATAAATGATTGTTATAATAATATATTCTACAAGAAAGAATAATAAATTTTGCTCTTGAAAAAATTGATATTATCTTTAATATGATAATGAGCTGATTTGAAATGATATCTATATTCTACATTTTCATTTCAAAATCTATTTAAACCAAATACAATGAGATTGTTCTTTTATTTGTATAACCATCTTTTGAAGATGATATTTAAAATTAAAAAATTGCGTATAATTATTAAATACTTTTAATATCCTATTAGAGAAAGAGTTTTCACAATTTATCAATTGGCACACTTTTTGATAAAAGAATTGGACAAAGATTTAGAAAAATTCAAATCCAAACTATTGATTATAACAGGCGATTTTTCCTTTCAGATTCACAAATTACAAAACAAGACAAAGACTGGTTATATTCTCAAATGATACAATCAATCAAAAAGGTTAAAGATTCTAATATCCTTGTCTTTTCTCCAACAACACTGCCAGAGTTAGTAAAATATGGATAAATTTGGATAAAGCTAAGGTCTAAAGAATAAATATTATGTATCATTAATAGGAATAAAAATAGATAATGTTATTATAGAATTTATTGAGTACTATTGGCCAGATGACTTTATTTGTATCGAACTTTTTATGAAGTCAATAACTTAGTTAATTTATGTTGTCTTTATTGCTCATAACCTACTAGATTTCTTTTTACTTTGCAAGAATATTAAAATAGCTATTTTCTATATAATAAATATGAAATATAGAACTAGTACAGAAATAGTAGCAATGATGCTGGATGCTGCAAACGGAGGGACAACCAAGACAAAAATTATGTATAAAGCTTATCTAAGTTATAACCAATTAAAGGAATACCTTTCTGTTTTGATAGAAAATAATCTAATAGAATATATTGATAGAACTCAAACATTCAAGACTACAGAAAAAGGATTATACTTTTTAAAAATGCATGATGCAATTGGAGAACTATTACCAAGTAAAATAACCAACAATTAATTATCTTTTGTTAATTTTATTAATATTACAGTACTTTGATTGAAGTATTTCCTAAAAAAACTGGAACTAGTACCAGGACTGAAAATGAATTTAGTAAATTTATTCTCTCGCTTATGAATAAGAAATAGCATTGTACTTGGTTGTAAATTTGCAAAGGATGGAATAATACCGATAGCGGTTCTAAAATTGGAGTCCAATGTAGAGATAGTAGTATCATGTATTTAGCTTTTATTATTAGAAACTTATTTTAAGAGATATTCATTGAGTTGCATTAGAATGTTAAAAAAATATATTTTTTGAAGTATTTAATTTCTTAATTAATATTTTGCATAGTTTTGTTGATAGTCATTTGGATAGTTTTGTTGATAGTCATCCTGGTAGTATGGTTTTCCAACTGGTTGTACATCGAGATTGTAGGTTCCTCCCGTCGTTAATACTAAAGGTATACCAAAATCTGTTAGATTTGCTGT
>DASQLB010000168.1:0-5146 GCA_035630235.1 Nitrososphaeraceae archaeon
AATGCTCTTAAATATGAATAATTTAACGAATATATGTATTTTTTTCCAACTATTAACGAATAAAATAATATTAAATTAATTAATGAATTAGAAGTCGATCATTAATAAAGAAATGATACTGAAATTATATCGCAATAGAACTAGGTTCATATATTTTTTTTCTAGCATCCTTAAGATCTAAAATCTCAACTATCGCCCCTTGACGTTTTAGTTCGCTTATTGATGCTTGTACGGTTCTTCTTGGTAGCTCGCTAATTTGCATTAATTCAGTCTGATCAATTGGATGGAATGATTTAATTATAAAAAAAATAAATTTTACTGACGGTCCACCTGAGAGATTTCTAAAATTGTAATTATGTTGCTGATCAAAAGATATTTCCAATTTTGAATAAACTTTTCTTCTACTCCATTCTATCAGACCAACTTGAAAAGGGTCAATTAAACCTAAATTTACCCTTTCTCCAAATTTTGAAATTAAATTTATCTGTAGAGACTCCATATCTGTTTCAAAAATAAAATTATTTTGGGAATATGTTGATATCAAAGAAGAAATAAATCTCCAATTAGTACTTTTATTAAAAATACTTAGGTCAAATTTTTGGTCTATTTCTAAAATAACCTTTGTTTTGCTAATTTTAAGTAGTTCTCCAATTCTTTCCAAAATTTTGTCATTATATATATTATTACCCAAATTTTTTTTGTTAAATTTCCATTGCAATTCCAAATTGAACGAACTTGAAATGTCTGAAATGAATTGATTGTCCTCAAAATTATTTTTCATATCTACTTCTACTTCTAATACGTTAAATCCAAATGATAAAATCTCACGAAGATATTCATTTAAAGTATTATTTGTTAGTGCATAATTTGTAATTTTACTATCAATTGCTACTGCGATATTATGTTCATGATAAAATTTTATTCTTCTATCGAGTTCCGTTGGAGAGTATAAAAGTAAACATGATTGAGGTATTTTTACTGAATCAACAAACGAAACTATATTTTTAAAATTCTCAATATCTAATGGTTGTATTTTATCTATAATGGATGTAATACCCTCATAACGCGGTTTTGCATTATCTGTACGATCTAAGGTGAGCATTTTGTTAAGCAAACATTATGGATATAATTAATTAGATATTAATGAATTATTAAACATGTAAAAAAATAATAATATGTGAAAAATAGGCATATAATATGTATTCAAGTTGGCATAAACAATATGACATAATAGTTTTTGCCGTTATATACTATTTTTGTAATTAATAGGACTTTTACATGATACGATAATAAATAAACATACTATTAATTTTAAATTGTCTTGATATGAATTGTATGATAGAACTTAAATATTTAATGAGACAACACCTAATCGTAGTATTATTCTTCAATTTGTATGCCAATTTTACCCATAATCATAGTATTAAGCACATTTAAGACCAATTAAATATAATAAATTGCCGCTATAGGATATGATGCAATTCAAAAATCATTCCTCTCCACCTCAAAAAGTATTCTTGAGTTTAAAGAATGTATCTAAAAAATATGCTCAACGAAATTCTGAATCCAATACAGTTTTAGAAAATATCAATATTCAAATTTTAGATGGTGAGATTGTTACAATTTTAGGAAAATCCGGGTGTGGGAAATCAACACTTCTTAATTTAATTGCAGGATTTGAAAATTCTTTTGGTGGCGAAATTTTACTTAATGGAAAACCTGTAAAAGATATAAGCCCAGAACGTATAATGATGTTTCAAGAATCAGCACTTTTTCCTTGGCTTACTGCTTTTCAAAATGTTGAGTTTGCATTAAAAATGGCAAAAGTTCCCAAAAATCAACGAGAAAAACAAGCAAAGCATTATTTAAAGATTGTAGGTTTATCTGATTATTCTAATTCTTATATTCATCAACTTTCGGGCGGAATGAAACAACGAGTGTCTTTAGCTAGAGCTTTATCATTGAATCCTAAAATTTTGCTTATGGACGAACCTTTTGCAGCTTTAGATATTACAATTAAAAAAACCTTATACAAGGAACTTTTGAATCTACATAAAAAAACTAGAAAAACTATACTATTTGTTACTCATAATATAAATGAGGCTGTGTTACTAGGAGATAGAGTTATTGTAATGTCTCCCAGACTCTATGGTATAAAGAAAGAATATGCTATCGATATCCCAAAGGATCGAAGAGATGATGATCTATCAATCAAAAATATAATTAACCAGATTACAGCTGATCTTTACGATAACGCTTAACTATAAGGTCTGAAAAGTTTGGAAACACAGATAAAAAGTAATTCGAAAAAAGTAAGCTTAAGCAATAAAATAGTAAATAAGATAATAAACAAGGACACATTAAGTTTAGTTATTTTCATCAGTGTATTCTTAGCAGTATGGCAATTAGTTTACATGTCAGAAGTTTTGCCAAAGTTATCTCTTCCTTCCCCACTTGCAGTAGGTCAAACAATTACAGAATTGGTGTTGGATTTCACTTTAGTTAAAGGTACAGCCTTCACATTATGGCGATTGTTTATAGGTTTTCTAATATCACTTACACTTGGATTGATTATAGGATTGCTCATGATTAAATTTCAGCAATTTGGTAAGACCATGAGTTCATTTGCCGTAGGTCTTCAATCCTTTCCGAGTATTGCTTGGATTCCATTTGCAATATTATTGATAGGATTCAATGATTCCGGAATACTTTTTGTGGTTGTGATGAGTTGTGTGTTTTCGGTAATGCTCTCGACTTATAGTGGGCTTAGAAATGTCCCACCAATTTATATTCGAGCAGCCAGAAATATGGGAGCTAAAGGTTTTACGCTCTTTAGATATGTATTGATTCCAGCTGCTACTCCTACTTTAATAATGGGAATGAGGCAGGCTTGGTCATTTGCTTGGCATGCTCTAATAGGAGCTGAAATGTTAATTACTACTCTGGTAGGACTAGGTTATATACTATCAGTAGGAAGAGAATTCTCTAATATGAGTCAAATTATAGCTACAATGATTGTAATTTTTACAATAGGTTTAATATTTGACAGAGTGGTTTTTATAAAAATAGAAGAAAAAATTCGAGATAGATGGGGTTTAGATCAGCAAAAAATTGACTAAATGTTTCCAAATTCCATCTTGATAAATTAAATATTAGAAAATTTGATTTTCCTTATTGATATTTAATGGAGTCGAATCTTTCAAAATAAAATATTTATCGTAGATACTTAATAATTGTTTATATTGGAAAAAACGGAATTTCTTCTGAATTATTTTAGATCAACTAGAAAAAAAATTGTTAGAGTTATAATAAATGAAAAATCACACAATAAGTATCTAATAATATAAAATTATATAAAAATTTAGAATTCTGCATAGGAATTTCTGTCATGTTATTGTGGTATATTTATTAAGTTATAATTATAATATTTATAAAGTAAACCATTGAATCGATAATAATCAATATTCACTATTTTATACACTGTGTTAACTTAACGATATAGATTTAGCTGTGAATGCTCTATTTCTAATCTAGTATGCAAATTAGATTTGAGAGAAATAGAACAACCACAATTATAGTTATGTATTCATTGTATTTGTATTTTCTTGGTTTGAGTTTAAGAAATACATTTAAAGCACTAACTATTTTTAAGGATCAGAAAAGAAGTTACGTGTCTGTCTGGAACTGGATTCAGAGGTTTACAGAATATCTGATCAACAAAAGGAAAAGAGTATCAGTTCATAATAGATGAAACTGTTATTCAGATTGGAAATCGTCAGTACTGGTTATGGGTTTGTATTAAACCAATACATAGTTCAGTGCTTGGAATCTACATTTAAGAGGAGAGAAATATGCTTTAGGCTGAAAAATTCATCAGATCATTAATAGAGAAATATGGAAAACATACAGTGTACACTGATGGTGATACATGGTATCCTCAAGCCTGTACATTTTTGCGTTTGAAACATAAATTGCATTCTCATTGGAGAAGAGCCTTATCGAAAGGGTAGTACAGTATTTTAAAGATAGATTTGATTCTTTCTATGACTAATACCCATGCAATAGTAAAAGAAGAGATTGTGATAATGATCATGTGTATAACTGGGTAGAACTATTTGTATCGAGGTACAATAATGCTATAGTAGCAAAGAATAATCCTATTCAAATAATAAAGGAGGTAGTAGTAGTATTTTCTTAAATTAACATAACCATTTTATTTTTGAGATTCATGTTAATTTAGTATTTTAAATAAAAGGTATTAATGAAACCATTATTTCTAACTTATCGCTATTTTATCAAAATATAGTTTATTTTTTTTGCAGTTTGGACATTCAGTAAGTTTAAATAGGTTTATTAAAATAGTGGCAAACCAAAAACATGCATCACATAATACAAATCTGCAATTCTTGTTGTCGTAATATTGTTTATTTACAGTTATACTGGATTGAGAAGTTCTTCCCTGTTTATGGTCAAGATGTTCTTCTACCCATTGTGTATCAACAAGAACCTCTGGATGTACATATTTGGTTTTCGTAATTTGTGCCATAATATTAATTGTAATGTAAGATATATTATTGCTAGGATATACGTAATTTATTTAAATTATGTGTAAAATAAGTAGGCTTTATTCCTTACAATTTCAGATAATTGGCTTGAAAAAATGAGGTATTGAAATTTATTTTAATTGTTTTTTTCTTTTTAGACATTTTAATATTTTTGCATAACATAATATAGGAACATAAGATAAATAATTGATTACGTAGATACCAAATATCATATTTAAAGTAAATTAAAATATATACCATACAAATACCATTTATAATTGTTAAAATTAATTAGTTCCATTAATCATTAATGTTTAATTTCTTATTGAATAATAGTATACTATTTTTATTGAGAATTGAAAAATATATTAATAAATAACTATACCAATACTTACTATTTTGTACTAATAATACATATATTCCGCAAAAATAGCATATTTGATTTAAATTATATTAGTATTGAATTATAAAAGAAATATTGAAAACTCAGACATCAAAATTACAATTAGATAAATGGATGGTAGAAATGATACAAGTAGAAGAACATCTTAGGAAAATATCTTTACGTTATCATAAATATTTTATTAGCTGTTCATCATGCA
>DASQLB010000169.1:0-6583 GCA_035630235.1 Nitrososphaeraceae archaeon
ATTGATTTTAGACAATGCCTCACAACTAGACTGGCAAGTACTTACTCACCTATTTTCCAACTTAGTTAAATTTTTGAAAAATGATTGCTATTGTATATTAATTCATATTTACAACATATTGATTGTTAACCTTATTTACTGATTTTAAATATCTGGAATATAAGTAATACTTTGATCAACAACATTGGAAACTTATTTTATGTAATAGTCTGTAATTGTCTTATGCATCTATCATTCTCTTGTAGTTGATTTCTTACTGATTTCACTTTAATATTGATGCAATCTTCTTCAGTCTTTGTTTATATCTTATAGCATAATTATAAATTATAACTGAATATTTAGGATGAAGTTCATTTATTTTATCATAGCATTCTATTTCTCTTTTACATTTTAATTCATATGGAATTCTATTCAACCAGCCATAGTCATCACCATCATTATTATGCATCAGAGACATTAATTATGGTAACCTTAAAATGTACTTGTTGTAAAAATTATAGATCTCCAGTATTTTTTGTTGAGTACCTAGAACTATATGATTGTCAATATTTCTAATATAGTAATGGTTTTGTTAATTATATTAACTTCAAATTATATAATGATATTTTAAGAAATTTATAATGGCACTTTACATCATTTTTTATACACATAGGCAAAACTATTTCGCGTTATTGTCATAGTCGAGTATTAATATCCTTGCTTTAGAGCAACATGTTCAGTCGCTAGAGGATGCATTCACATGTTAATGAGTAAACTTTTGTCATAAGACAAGAAAATTGCATTTAGGAATTTATGTGATGACCAGGACTATTAAACGAAGACTTATCAACAAATTTCTAATTATTATATTGAAGATTTTAAAAGCTATGGGTATTGGAATTTTGACAATTATTTTAAAGTAAAGGTTAAACTAATTAGATGTAATTTTTTATATATTAAACTTTACCATCCCATACAATGAAAATTTTTATTTCAGGTTTAATACTAATGATTAGCATATTGCTTGCCCTTGGGATGTTATTTAATCCAGCAATAACAACAACATCTGCCTTTTCTCAAGGAGATTCAGTATATATAGTACCCAGAGCAGCAGATCCAAACAATGACCAATCCTTTGTTCCTCAATTTATCAGCATGCCGATAGAAAGCACTGTATCTTGGACGAACGACGATTCAATACAGCACACTATAACTTCTGATGAAGAAGGATTGTTTGTCTCGGGCCCAATTTCGCCAGGCGAGACATTTGATAACACATTTGATACGCCAGGAGAATTTGGTTATCATTGTTCAATACATCCATGGATGACAGGTAGGGTTATGGTGGGCTAATAATAGTTATTATTAATAGTAAATAGAAGATCTTTTATTTGTACAAAATATCTATCAAATTAATTGTTTAAATAAATTAACCACCCCTAAATTATTCTGTTTCACTTTTTCAAATTTGAAAAAAAATGGTTGAGATACTTCTATAATGATCTCCAAAAAAGATGTTTATAAAAGATCTTATCGCTATTACTACATGTAATTTTATATTATCAACTAATTATTTTTCACAGTGCATTCTATTTGTATTAATATCATATAATGGTATTGTAATGAGAGATTGTATTGGAAATTAGGAATTTGTAGATTATAAATAGAATAATATTTGAATATCATAAATGTTAAAGTTCAATGATTTTCATGCTTATTATTATTTCGTTTTTAATGAATAAAAATAATACAAAATATCAAGGACAGACCTGAAAGGTTTAATAGTTATTACTGGTGTAACATGTAATGCGTTGGTTAATCTCAGTGTCTTGTCTAGTCCTCAACATGAATTGCTCCATATCCATTAATACAATAGATTCTTTACTGTTTCTTCCAAGCTCATAGTTGTATATGTATTAAATAAAAAAACTTCATCAAAATATATTGTTAGATCCCAAAAATGCAAGATGGAATATTAAAAGTAGAGAAATCAAATTATATAAATGGATATAGCTAAAAATAGTATTAAAATATGTATTCATTGGAAATAAGTAAGTAGGTATAGAAGCTTAAAATCGCAACAGGTTTGTCAGAAAACTAATAAAATAATTATTAAAAAAATATTAACTACTATGGTAATAATAAATAATTGGAATATTTATTGTATTCATTTTGATAAGGTTTTATTATTTTACAAAATTGATAGATATTCATTTAAATCTATTATTATTCTTTGGTATGTTTTTAAATTCAAGTGACTCTATCATTTCATTATATATTGGTAAAAAATTTGAATTATTCTCTTTAGCATATAAACATGTAATTCTCAAAATTTTAATTTTATCATTATTGAGTATTGAAGTTGATTTTTCTGAAAATTTATAACCGATTAGTATAGAGAGGTATATTTTTATTTTATTATCATAAGACTTTGTAACAAGCTTGTGAGCATTATAGCCTTTAAAGGAAGAAATTTGAGCTTCTATAATCTTGGTTGGGGAACTATTGATTTTGAAAGGTTCATCAATCATTTCTTTAAAAATAATTTTTAAATTTTCTTTTGTTAGTTCTCTTTCTTCTGTGTTTGGTTTTTTTATACTAATTGTCATTAAAAAACTTAAAGAATCAGGTGGTGTACAGATTTTCAATACATGTTCGTAACTAAGATTTTCATCTATAATAATCCAATGAGATGGATATTTGATTTTTAACATATCTATAGAAGATTCGTAAGTTTTATAGGTTAGTTGTGGATCAACATGATGTTCTTGTTCCATATCCATTCCACAATTAGAACAATATCTCGAGTAATCACTGATTAAAGAATGACAACTATTACATTCAACAAGCTGTTCAGATTGAGAAGCTTTTCCACATCTTGAGCAAAGTTTACCTTCTAATGGTAGAGTCTTACCACAATATCTACAGTAGATGTTATTATCTTGAGATTTCTTTGATTTTGTCAATTTATCAAAAACAGGATTCATTACTTGTTTTAATTGATTACTTTTGATAACCTCAGGTTTTTTACATTTTACAATTCCAACAATTAATAATATTATTCCAGCAAGGATCATAAGACTTCCTATTAATAAATCGATCAAGGTTGCAGAAGAAACTATAGAGGCAGTATTACAATCTTCGAATAACAAATATCCAATATCACCAGATGAATTACAATAAGATAATCCTATTGTTGCTTGGTCATATAACCAACTTGACATACCTATAGAGGAAATTCCAATGATTATGAGGATAATTCCGATTATTATTTTTCTATAGTAAGCCATTTAAAGTAAATAACAGGTGAATGCTGTTATTTAAGATATTCATAGATTTATTAATTATAATGTTAAGAGAAATAGGCAATTATACCATAGCACGATAATAAATGAAAAAGATTCAATAAAATTATTTACTGTTAGCTGGGAGCTTTGGTATTAAAAACTAATGCACAAGCACAACTTATCTACTAATGGTGTTGTAATGAGAAATTAATTCTCATAATGTATTATTCATTATAGTCTTTGATATTATATATAATTTTATTATTATAGAATATGAATAAAAAACTCTATCGATGTTATAAAAACTAAATTAGTAGCATTTTCAGAATTGATTTATTAATAAAATTAGCAAAGCAAAATCATAATAAACATTCAATGAGAATAAGATCAGATCAGGTATATCAGGATTTTCTTTTTCTCCTTAACAACGCTCTCCTTTGCAAATTAAACAGATATATTCATAAACATAAAATATAATTTGTGAAGGATAAACCATTTGATTTTCATGATGCAAAATTTACCATCAAGGTTCTTACTTCCGAAACAAACGGTAGCTATACTATCCTAGATGTACTTCATCCACCTAAACTAGGTCCTGCATTACATATACATCCCAAAGGTTCAGAAACCTTTTATATAGTTGAAGGTGATTATGAATTCATTTTAGATGGTAAATCAATAACAGGTAAATGTGGTGATGTGATTTTTGTTCCCAAAGAAGCTCCACATAAATTTGTTGTAGGGGACAAAGGTGGACATGCTCTTGTAATCAGCCCTCCAGGACTTGAGTTTTATTTTTTTAAAGTAAGTGAATTACTTTACAAAGGCAAAGTTTCATATGAAACAGAATCAAGTATAGGAAAACAATATGGTCAAGTTTTCTTAGAAAACACAAAACACTGGAAATAGTCAAAATCTCGAAATTAAACTAATCCATTTAGGAACAAATATCATAAGATAAATTTAAATATTCTATGAGAAACAAAGTAAAATAGACTTTTAAATTGATTTAATGGCTGTTAACAAAATTCAGCTTCAGAGCTGTAAATCATGTTATCATAAAATAGATTTTTTTCGAAAAATTCTTTTAATAAAAATCATCCTTTCCACTCACGATTTACAAGTACTCTTAAAAATCTCTTATCTAAAAATGATAGCTGTAGAATGGACATGGCAATTGAACTTGTGCTAGGAAATCAATCTGTAAGGTTTTTATGGATTGAAAAATACTATCTGCATTATAATATACCGTTAGGTCTAACTCATGAATGATATAACTAATAATAATGAAAAAGAAGACAAATATAACAATAGTAAGAATAAGATTGATGAAAAATCTATAACATCTTACCCAGATAAAATACCTAAAGATGCATGGATTACATTAGCAATACTAAGTTTGATTGGGCTTATAATTATCTACGGTGAAACCATGATTATACCTGCAATTCCAGATTTGGTTAAAGATTTTAAGATACCATATAATACTACTGCATGGATTCTTACCGCATATTTAATTGCAGGAGCGGTAGCAACTCCTATTGTAGGAAAATTATCAGATATTTATGGAAAAAAGAAAATTTTATTAATTGTTATGATTATTTATATTGTAGGAACTTCTTTTGGAATAATTTCTAACGATATTTCAGCAATGATCATAGCACGCACAATCCAAGGAATAGGTATGTCTGTATTTCCTATTGCTTTTACAATAATTCGTGAAAAATTTCCAGAAAACAAGTTATCTATTGCTCAAGGAATCCTTACATCCATATTTGCAGCAGGAGGCGTTATAGGTTTATCTTTAGGAGCAACAACAATCGAATATTTTGGTTGGCGTTCTACTTTTATATCTATCTCACCTCTTGCATTGATTCTCACGTTAATTATTATGCGATTTATTCATGTTAAAGAACAAGAAAAAAATTATAATAATATAATACCATTAAGCAAAAATATAGATATTAAAGGTGCCATAGCTCTAACGGCTACTATATCTTCTTTCCTAATTTCAATCACGCTATTAGGAAATTCTGATTCTGCAGATTTTAATAATACTAATAATAATACTATAAACTCTAGTTTGGTTATATTATTTTCTGTATTATCTATTATATCATTATTAATCTTTATATTATTTCAACGAAGGACACATATTCCTCTAATAGATCTAAATTTGTTAAAAGATAGAATACTTCTTCCAACAAACATCATGTTAATGACTATTGGTATTTCAATGTTCATGATTTATCAAACTATATCTATACTTATAAGAAATCCTCCTCCATCGGGATTTGGAGGAAGTGCAATTGATGCAGCAAATGTACAACTTCCTTTTATGATGATCTCTTTAATAATTTCTGTATTATCAGGTTTTTTGATATCAAGGTTTGGTAATATAAAGCCTACAATCATTGGCAGTATCATTAGTGTTATAGGTTTTTCAAGTCTGTATATATATCATTCCACTGAACTTGAAATAATAATAAATTTGTCTATAATAGCAGGAGGCTTATCATTAGCCGAGGTGGGAGGTTTTAATATTACACTAGTTTCTGTATCACCCAAAGTAAGTGGAATATCGATGGGTATTACAGTCCTTTTGTTTCTTATAGGAATGTCTATTGGTCCTGCCATATCTGGAATATATCTTGAAACATTTCAGTCCCCTATTATGTTAAATAATATTAGTTATTCTTTTCCATCTGCGTTTTCATATGATATGATCTTTTTGACATCCGCATTACTGTCTTTTATATTTTTAATTCTTGCTATACTAACTGCAAAAAAAATTAAATCTACAAAAGTAATTTCTGAACACTCTAAATATGATTCTATCTAAAATAATTTTTAAATATAAATATTGGACATTATAATGACTATTTGAAGTAGCAACAAGATCATAGAAACCTACTGTTAGTCAAAGGTTTTTCGATTTAAAAATCTGTATGTTTATCAATTATAAGTTCAACACTATTAAATATTGTTTTGTTATTATTTGGTATCGTATTTTGTTACTGTTATGGTATAATTCTCTATTTCACAAATTTCTTTCAAATTAGAAATACTTTTCAAAAATAACTTAATTATATTTTATTTTGGTAGTTACCTTAATTTTATATTTCATACCTTTAAAAAAGTGTTATGTTTTAATAAAACTGACCTATCAGTCAAAACAGAAAATGGGAAAGTCGAAACAACAGTAAAATTAAATGATGATCCAGAAAAAATAAAAGAAACCATAACAGGTCAACCAGGAGACAAAGTTAAAGTATGTTTAGAAGAATCAAATGATAATTCGAAATATTGCCAAACTA
>DASQLB010000170.1:0-7941 GCA_035630235.1 Nitrososphaeraceae archaeon
AAGAGCTGATTCATCGCCTCCGCTTAGTTGTTCTTTATTCTTTGTTATGTGATCTTTATTATCTACCAAAGTCAAAGTTAGACCATGAGATATTCTATCTTTTATTTTTCTCATTGTAGATGATATATTAGCGATTTCATATCTACCTTCTGTAAAAGGTATTAGATAAAAGTTAGTACTTTTCATTAAAACATCAGACAATCTTCCTTCAACGATATCGGTAGAAATAAAGCCATCTATTTCTCCCAGTAGAAATAGAACATGTTTTAACAAATACTCTTTTTCTTTAAGTTTCTCTTCTGCAGTTCTTAAGCTGATTATTTTCTTGGTTCTTATTTCAATTTCTTCTGTCAGATAAGAAATGTCTCCTTGAATATTTTCAATAGTTTTAGCTTTTTCCTCAATTCTTACTGTAACATTAAGTCGTTTTGAAATTAGGTCATCGATACTATTACAATAAAAATTTGCTAATAGATTATGAATATTTGATACTTTTATATCATCACAAAAAGTTTGTAAATTTAATTTATTTGACTCAAGTTTTAAAAAGATGTCATTTTTCTCTTTATTGAATATGTTTATTTCTTTTTTCATTTTTTCGAGCTTAATTTTTTCCGATTCTATCCTCTCTTTAAAATTTTTTACAAGCTCTTTTGATGAAAATATATTATTTTCTATCTCTGATATTGATGAGATAAGATCATCAATTATCCTAGAATTTAATTGATTTAGTTCATTATTGTATTTCTTATATACTTCTGAAATAGAATTTAACTCATCATAAAAATTGAAACGTTTTTCTATTAACCCATTTACTATGGTAACTATAACTTCTATTAACTGTCTTGCTCCTTTTTTTTCATCAAGTTCTGTCTCTATTTTCTTTAATTTTTTTTCTAATTGACTTATCTCTTTTTTAAATGAATTTTCTTTATTAAAAATATTTTCTCTTTCTCGTTTGAGATCAAATATTAATGTATTTTTATCGTTAATGTAGCTGCTACATATTGGGCATTTATCTTTATCTTGTATATATTTAATGCTATTGTTCTGAATTACATATAATAGCTGATTGGATGTAAGATTTTTTTTATATTCCTCCATTATATTTAATATTGAGATTCTTTCTTTGTCAGTCTTTTCTAATTCAATTTGATTTTTTTCTTTAACTTTTTTAAGTTCTTCTACATTATTTATCGATATATTTTGAATATCTATATTTAATCTTTGATTTGATTTTGATATCAAATTTCTTATTTGTTTTTCATCATTAATTATTCCTTTTAATATATCACTTGCTTTTCTTATACTATCTTTTGGTGGATATTCTTGTAGTTCTTTTGAAAGGTTTGAAATTTTTGAATTTAAGAGAAATATTTTATCTTGAAAATCTTTTATACGATTTTCTTGTACTGATACATTTTCTTTTTTATAATTATACATTTTTTCTCTGTAATCCAAGTCCTTTTTATGTTTCTCTATTTTTTCTATTATTACCTTAATTTTATGTAAAATCTCTTGGGATGGATAACTCATTAAAGTACTTTTATCTTTTTTTATTTCCTGTAATTTTAGTGAAAGTTTTTCTTCTTTTTCTTCTAAAATTTGTTTCTCCTTTTCCAATTCATTTTGCTCTGTTAATAAACTTCCAATTTGTATTTTTAAATCTTTGATTTCTTCATTAATATTATTAATTTGATTCTTTAAGTATTTTTTTATATGATCGTCGAAATCATTTAATCCAAACAAATTCTTGATTAGTTCCCTTAATTCACTTGGATCTGCTAGTGCAAGTTTATCTACTTCTTTTTGTCTAATATATACAGTTTTTTCAATTACTTCTGGATATACTCCCAAAAGTGATTCAATTTCTTGATTAACTATATTTGGGCCTCTACAAAGCTGAATAAACTTATCTTCATTTTTTTCTTTTTTAAATAGCAATGCAGAAGATTTCACTAAATCATTTTGAGATTCCGGAAATGACTTTCTTTTTCTAATAACTTCAATTGTTCTTATTACTCTATACAAAATGTCACTGATTTCAAATGTGATAGCTACTTCACATTTAGATTCTCCAGTTTTAATTATAGATTTTCTATCTTTTTCTGCCATAAGATGTTCACCAAGTAGACCCCATAGAATAGATTCTATTATACTTGTTTTACCCATTGAATTTTTTCCCTTGATAATAAAGAACCCTTCTCCAAGATATCCCTCATATGGTATAGAAATATTATCAAATGGTTTGAAATTTTTTGATTCTATTTTCAAAATTTTCATAATATCACTACTGATTCTTTAATGATTCAAAGAAAAGTTTAGCAAGCATGTTTGAATCTAAATTATGTTTTTTTAGATCTTCTTTTCTAGTAGATGTAATATATTTTTTAAATTCTTTCTCTGGATCTTCTATTAAATATTCTATAAATGTATCATCTTGTTTAATTTGTTTAATAATAGTATCATCGTAATATTTTGGTGTTTCTAGAATAAATTCTACTATGTTATAGTCATTGCTATTTAATGTTATCTTATTCAGATAAGATGATATTTCATTGATATTAAAAAATGAGCCATAGCTTTTATTTCCTTGTAAAGTTATTTTAACTCTAGCAGCGGTTTGATAATTATAAGGCATATTAAGTTTATTTTTCTCAAATACTTTTTTAATACGATCAATAATTTTAGAATTATTATCGTCTGAATAAATTTCTACATGATCACTTACTATTTTTCTTTGTTGCGGTAAAAGTTTTGGAATCACTTTAATTTTAGATTTAGAAGAAGAAAGAGAATCATCAATATCTATAATCAAATAACCTTTTTGATAAGTTTCTTCATTAAAACTCCACAATTCTGTCGATCCAGCATACCATCCATTATCATTTATTTGTTGCATCTTATGATTATCTCCTAGTCCAATATAATCATAATCTCCCATCAAAAAATTGCTGTTTAACGTGTGGTTTTCTATCATTCCATGAGCTAAAAATACGTTTATCATATCAGGATTAATATTATTATTTTGTATATGGACCCATTCTTCATATTTTAATAATAATTGTGGCAAGTCATTGGATTCTAATGACGGATGTGCATGAATTCTTAAATTCAAAGTTGGAAAATCTTTGAATAAAGGTTGTTGATTTCTTATACTATCTCTTATATCAAAATATGTAAAAAGATATACATTATCAAACCAAATTGTGTATTCAGTTAATGGTGAAATTCTATATTGCATATAACGACCATGATTTCCGTCAATTATAACGATGGGAATATTATTTTCATGTAATTTTTTGAATGTCTCAGCAGCTACTGTTCTTGCAAATTCTGGCGGTGGAGAAGGGTCAGTTCCTGATGGAGTATCAAAAAAATCTCCGCTATGAATTATGATATCAGGTTTTTCATCTTTATCAAGATTTAGTATTTCCTCTATAAATCTTCTCCAAGAGTTATAAAAATCATCTTCTAGTGGTTTTATCTCTTGATTAATAATAGAAGATCTTGTTCTTTTTGGCCTCTTTCCAAGATGAGTATCAGAAATATGAATTATTCTCATTTTAACAAAGTTTAATTTTATATAATGAAATATAAAAATCATCTTCTAGTGGTTTTATCTCTTGATTAATAATAGAAGTTCTTGTTCTTTTTGGCCTCTTTCCAAGATGAGTATCAGAAATATGAATTATCCTCATTTTAACAAAATTTAATTTTAAATAATGAAATATTAAAATCACAAATGAAAATAATATAATGATTAAAAATCATAATTATCCTGAGTATAAGTTAAGCTGTTAGATATACTCTTTCTTGGAAATGAAAGTAATTTATTCTCTTTTACAAATGTCTCTGATGAATTAAAGACATTTAAAAAAAGTGGAGTACCAGCAAAAGAAAGAGGAGATACTGGTCCTTGGCTCATAAAAGAATATTTTCTTGATTTAATACTAAATGAAGTTGCAGGATCAGTAAATGATTGATATAGTTTAAGTGCATTATGATCAGATACTAACTCTCTTAGAGTAGCTAAATCACTTCCTATTGATAAACCAAAACCACAGAACATTATTCTTAATTGTTGAAGAATATCCTTATGTACACTTGAAATTGACGTACTTATAAACATCCAGCCTAATCCAAATTTTCTAGTTGTTCTCACTGCGTCCAAGAGAGTAAGTCTTAGATTTTCAAGGTCGGAATTTTCATATTTTTCTCTTCTCGCAAATCTATGTGCTTCATCAAGTACAACTAAAGTATTTAATGAAGTATTTTGTTGCCAACTTTTTTCTCCTAAATTTATCAAACCATACAAAATTCTTTTTAGGATTAATGCTTGTATAGTTTCATTCCAATAATCTAGTTTTAGATGATGAGCACTTTGTAATGATAGATCTACTATAACTAAAGGTTTTTCATCATTTGTAAATCTTTTTAGTAGAGAGTCTACAGTTTGTGCACCTGGTCTATAATGGAATAATTGACAAATGGGTTTCCAAAATCTTTCATATAAATAAGTTTCATCTACTTCTGAAAGAACTGTATTTAGTCTTGCTCTTGGTTCAGCAGTAGAGTATATTAATAGCTGAATATTAGGATTACGTAAGATATTAAGTGCTTGTTGGAATGACTCCACTTCAATGAGATTGGTTAGACTTATGTGTAACCTATTTTTTATTTCATTTATTAAAACATTAACTGCATCACGTTTATTTTCTCCTTTAACAGACAGATTTGGAAAAAATGAAGACTCATATAAGATTTCTTCGAATAACTCCCACCTATCTAAGATTAAATTTCTTATATTTACTATTTCAAATTTCTTTCCTAATGAATTTAATATTTCTTTAATATTTAAACTGAATCCATTATTTTTTGATTGATAATTCAATCCATTAGCATTATTAAACATTGTGTCTTTAGAAAATTCACCTACTGGATCAAATACAAAAAGACCCATTTCAGGATACTTGGCATATGCCATTAGAATCATCTTTGCTAAAGTTGACTTACCAGAACCGGTTGTACCAAATATACCTAAATGATATGCTTCCCCTGCACCTTCAATTCCATCTCCAAAATGTTTAAACCACATTGGTAATTTAGTTTGTGATCCATATACATATCCTAAATAAAAGATTTTGTCTAAATGTTTTTCGAGTAATGAATTTAGAATGTTGTCATTTGTTACATGTATATATGTTCCTGTAGCTGGTACAGTTCCTAATAAACTGGTATCAAAAAAATTTTCCTCCTCATTATTGCTAAAGACTGCACTACATAACAGTTTTCCTACATGCGTATCTTGAATTCCGCTTATAGGATTTACTAAACCTCTTTGTCTAGCAACAGATTTTATAGTAGGATCTTCTAGGAGTACATTTTTGAGTTCTATTTCTGTAATCTGTCCTAAAGAATAATGGGATTGAGATTCTTGTATATATCTAAAAATTACAAGTTCTCCTATTAATTTTTTAGTTACAGCACTTTGTAATATATTTAAGCTTATTTCACTGGTTGATGAGGGAGATCCGATAGTACCTATTGGTTCGGTATTGGATAAAAGTTGATTTAATTTTATATCACAATTCATATATGAATCATTATTTTTAATTTTATTATTATTATCATCATTATTGTTTATATTATTTGAAATCACATCTATCACATTCCACTTTCTGTTCTATACGAATGCATAATAAAAATGATATCAGATATGCTTTCATCATTTTTTTCAAATTCAGTCATGCTCCTTGTCAATACCTGTTTGTATGCAGGAATAGCTGGTGCAATATGTTTAACCATGCGATCGGCAAGATAAAGAGGATAAGGCTCCATAATAGAGGGAATTGAACATTGGCTTTTGATTGATTGAAGTAACGCATAAAATCTATTATTATCATTTGCTACTGAAGATGAAATCTCAATTCTAATAGCAGGCGACCATTTGTAAGGCTTATAATAGATAACATGTAATCCTTTAATCTCATCAATAACTCGCTCCATTAGATCTTCCAATTCATAATCATCCTTACCATTATCAATAGTAGGGAGTTTCTTATGCCAATTTTCTTTTAATGCAAATGGTTTTGGATTTGTATATTCTCCTTCATTTAAAATTAAAGTTAGAATAGCTCTATCGTCATAATCTGTAGGCCAATCATAAAGATCTCCGATATCATTTCTTGAAGTATATTTAGGAATTCCTATCCATTGTCTTTTGGTATCTTTTGATTCTAAAATTTTTTTATAAGATATTAAAAAATTCTTGTAGTTATCACGAATTTGATTTGCTGTAACGCTTTTTCGTTTTTCGATAAAATCTATAGCTTTATACATATGAATAAGTCCTGTAGTAAGAGATCCGTCCAAAAATATTAAATCATATGGTGCATTTGCTGCAAGGTTTATTTCCATTTCTATCATTAATCCTCTAGCAGCAATCATATTTTCAGGATCATGTCGTTCAGGATTTATGAAGACGTTATGATTAGGAGAATCCCATTTTCCTTTTTGATAAGAAGGCATTAATCCTTCTACCCCAACAGTAGCTATAGCTATAAGATCTGTGCCCAAAAGTCGTTCAATTGCAAAAGCTCCATCGATACCACAAGAATTTAAGATCTTGTGAGATTTTATTTCAGTATCTTTTCCTAAAATCTCGGATCTATCCAATTGTGAACGAAAATGATGTCGTTTTTTCCTAATTGTATCAAGGGAATTAACTAGATCATTACTTATTTGTGTTGTTTTTGATAACATCTCTTCAACGAGGGATGCAGGAATATCTAAAAAAGGAAAATCAGTAACAGAAGTGATATTAGAAGGTATTTTGCTATCGCTCATACAATATTACTTATTTTAATTTTATTTAATGTTAATGCTAATCATTTTAGAAAAAAATTAAGAATTTACATTATCATAGACACAAATAAAATTAAATATAGACAACAATATTTTTTAGCTAATAACATTATTTTGGTTAAATAGATAGTAATCAGGCAAAATTTGGAAGTAATTTTGAAAAATATAACCATAAGAAATATCATTCAAACCAATTCAGAAAATATTTATGAAATTTTTACATTTACTACATGATATTTCAGAATGTTAAAGAAGCTTTAAAACAATTAAATGAGTAAAAATCAATTCTAGTAGATTATACTATAGTCGGAGGAGAAAGATGAGATTATCCTACTTATGAGAAAGTCAGTACCAATAATAACATATGCACAAGCTTTACAAATTCAATATAATTCAACAGAAATATTTTGCAAAAAATACTAAAGAATACATTATTCCTATAATAAAAATTATCAAGCACCGGATATCGTCTCACATCGTTCATTGATAGTATTTCATAATCTAGGAACAAGAAAAATTGACTAAAAGATCAAAAGAAAATCTCAAGCAAAAAAATAGTTACAAAAATAGTTACAATATCTGATTCCTATAAGGCATGGGAATATTATCAATAATACCATAAAAAGTTATAATTATTTATTTTTTCATCAATTGAATAAATAATTTTTATTGTTTGTGTAACCAAGTATAAACTAACAATATTTAACTTTAGTATTAAATAAATAAGAGTATAATAATTTAAAAGGATTCAGTTATAGAAATAAAATACAAAAGACTAAGGTTATTATATATAAATTTAGATTTTAGATTTTATTATATAGTAGATATATAGAAGTAATTAATATAGTTGTTTAGGAATATAATCATATCTGCAAGACCCCTCTATTGAATCTCCATCCTGATGATTAAAGTCTAATATTACATCATCAGAATCACAAATAAAACTATCTCCACCATTACCACCCTCTAATAAATCTCCTCCTTTACCACCCTCTAATTTATCATCACCTTCTCCGCCTACTAATGAATCATTTCCTAGATAACCTTTTAGAATATCATTACCTTCATCTCCGT
>DASQLB010000171.1:0-6057 GCA_035630235.1 Nitrososphaeraceae archaeon
ATGGAAAAGCAATATCTCGGGAGGGATAGAGTTAGGAGGAGGAGTACCAAAAAATTTCTTCCAACAAACCGGTCCCACATTATATCAGATCTTAAAAATAAAGGAGGGAGGTCATGATTATGTAATTCAATTGACAGATGCAAGACCTGATACAGGTGGTTTATCTGGGGCAACAATTCAAGAAGGGAAAAGTTGGGGAAAAATAAAAACTTCCCATTCTGGCAATGTGATTGTATATGGAGATTCTTCTGTATATTTTCCTCTCCTGTGTTCATACGTTTTGTCAGAATGTAAACCAAGGAAACCTAAAAAATTGTATCATTTGAAGGATCAATTTGTTAAAGAGATGAAGGATAATTATTTAAAAAAGAACAAGAAAAAATAAAATAATTATTGATCTTTTTTAGGTTTTAAAGCCTAAACTTTATAATTTTCTTATTGTCCAATATTTGAGTAATTATATTTTTTATTTTGTCAATATTAATAGAATGATAAGTTGACTCTTTTACCTTAGTAAATTTTGCCATTGATCTTTCAAGTATTGAAAAACATATATTATTTTCATTTTTTTGATAGTGAACATAGGCAGCACATATTAATATTAATCCGTTAAGTAATAATTTTTCCTGTCCAATTGCTTCTTTCCATACCATCTCTAATGCTTCATGGGACCACCAATATTTCTCATCATTAAAAAGTATTATTGCTTTATTAATTGACTCTGTTTTGGTTAAATGTCTTTCTTTTACCTCAATAATTTCTTTAGTAGAAGAAATCATGTTTAACAAATTTGATACTTTATCTATAATATCTTTTTTTTCAAGGCTGATATCTAATTCAATAAATCTACTCGCGATTCTGCAGTCTCTAATTGTAATTTTTATTGATTTAGTTACTTCTCTTGATTTTTTTAGAATAAAATCTGCATCTTTTGGTAGAAATTGGGAATTATCTAAATATAACATATATCGATACTTATTAACATCTGCCATGTAATGATCATATTATTTGTTAACACTTATAATAATTAAAAATATATATCAAATCTAAATTTAAATAATTTTGGGACTTAGCCTATCCGATAAAAAGGAGTTAGAATCGTTATTAAAATTTCATTCACTGAACATAAACCAAATGATAAGTTTCTCTCAAAATCTTCTTCCTTCTCAAGGTAAAATCGAGGATTTTGCATATGGGTTTATTGTGGGTACAATAATTGGTAATTATTCTGAAAAATTTTTGCAGAAACACAGTAGAGCTCCAGACAATGATGAATTAATGGATATATATTTTACAATGTCATTGAGGGCTGCTAAAATTAGAAAGGCGATACTAAAAGAATTAATTTAATATTTTTATGCTCACTATGATCTATACTATTAATTAGATTTTTAACTACCCTTAGGACTTTTAGATTATGGGTAATAACCCTGAATTTGGATTGGCTGTAATGAATCGAGTATTAAAAAAGGCTGGGGCAGAAAGAGTGAGCGACGAAGCATCAGATACTTTAAGAACCATACTCGAGGAGATTGCTAACAATATATCAAGA
The DNA here is from genome assembly GCA_035630235.1 of Nitrososphaeraceae archaeon. Classification (GTDB taxonomy): domain Archaea; phylum Thermoproteota; class Nitrososphaeria; order Nitrososphaerales; family Nitrososphaeraceae; genus TH1177. The sequence continues at coordinate 1,553 of DASQLB010000171.1, forward strand.
ACAGCTATAGATCTTGCTAATCATGCCGGCAGAAAAACAATAAAATCTGATGATATTTTACTTGCCTATAAGAATACTTATAAAAAATGAATAGAATTTAATAGGTGTTATTTTAATGGAATTAAATAGTTAATCGAACAAAATTTTTTACAAATGAATTTTGTTAATAGACAGACTCAAATTTATATCACTCAGTTTTCTTACTAATCCAGAGGTGGGGTGGCAGAGAGGTTATGCGTTCGCCTGCAGAAATCGTTGAAAGCGAATATATAGGGGTTCGAATCCCTTCCCCACCTAATAAATATTTTTAAAACGGATTATTAATGTGAGTTTACTTGGTATAAGTTTCCTTTAATGCTTGTCCATAAGTTAAGATAGCTTTTTTTCTAAGATAAGGAATTAATCTATAATGCAACGAATAGATATGTTCTTCCTTAATTAAAATACCTTTTACTACTAATGATATTAATCCACCAGACAGTTTGGATGATGGTATATTACTTTCTTTTGAAAATAATACTCGTTTAGATTGATATTCGTTAATCGAAAAGTAAGGCCTATTTTGTTCTATTATCAAAGGCCACACAATCATTTCCCAAATCAATCTTCTATACTCAGTTGAATGAGCATGTTTACCCTTAGTGCGAGAATCTTCGTAATTATTGCTGTTGGACATTGTTCATAATGTTATAGATTTGTTGTTGATTTAGGATTTATAATCTAATACTTTTATAGATATCTTTATCATTACTGTTAAAATACATTAAAGATCTATTATAGAAAAAGTATTTACAGGATTTAGAAAGCAATATAACAGTTTAATCATCCGGAATAAATATGATATCATCTGAGTTCTTATTTGCAGTACTTCCACCTGGTACCGTAGTAAATGAAACGATATTTTTTTCTTATATATCTATCATAATGGGTTTATTGATAATTGCTTTTTGGCTTAGAAGAAAACGAACCAAAAATAATATTAACGGTACAGAAAAATAACGTTAGAGTAGTAAAGTTACTATTTTCTATATTGTTTCAAAGTTCTTGCGATCCATTCTACGTCTTCAATTGTTTTTGCTAACCTGGCAATTTTTATACAATCTCTGATATCTCTAGATTTTAATTTGTTCCAAACAACATGAGATATTTCATTAGCAACATCAAATGGAACATCATTTTTGATAAGAATCCCATTAGAAACTTCTATAAATTTAGAGAGATTATATGGTTTTAGATGAAAAATAATGAATCTAGAAAGAAGTGGAGATAGTAATTTTTCTTTATTATTACATGTTGCAAAGATCCATGTTTTCAATTGGGTGCTTCGAGTTTTTTGTGACTTTGTTTCAGTTATTATACCTGTTTCCATGATACTTAGTAATGATGTTTGGTCCTTGTATGGCATATGTTCTATTTCATCAACCAACAGATATCGTGGCCGAAAATCAAATAAATAGTCAATCATCCCTGCTTTGGTACTATGACTACCTAAGGTAAAATATGATCTCTCGAGCTTTAAAAACTCCAACATGAATAATGTCTTGGCTGAAGCAGGAGGACCGACAAGTAATATATGCACAGCTCTATCTGATGATAACGACATTTTAAAAATTTTTTTTATATCATCATACCCTATAATGCTTTCAAAAAGATTTAAATCAATACTACGTTTTTCGTCAACGCATCTATAAGTTTCATCTTTAATCTTTAAAAGATCATTCCTGTTCATAATAATAAATAAAGATTATCGGTTTATAGGTTTTATTGATTTCAAATATTATGTTAGTACTTCTTAATTTTGTAGACATAAAACTAGGAAAGGAAAAATATAAGCTACGAGTAAGAACATACATTGACAAATGTTTCAATCAATGAAGATGAAAAACATTTAGTTCTATTTGCATTGAATCAATTAGCTGAAATGATTGAAGAGGGTAATATTAAAGAAGAAGACTTCAAGGAATCTGAACATGGTTATATCGATTTGTCATCTATATACGAGCTAAAAGATAGATTAGAATCAGAAATATTGTAATATAATGTTCATATTGTTATTTTTGAGGATGAATTAGTAAAAGGGATTAGTACAAATTCATAATTCTTCCCATTCACATGAATACTCTGGGCTAGTTTCCCACAACTTTAAAAAAGATTTAAAATGTAGATCAAAAATTTCCTGATTTTTTCTTTTAGAAATTTGATATATTTTTCTATTCTGTGATGTTATCCCAAAAAGGTAAGGCTCTACTAGTATAATTCCACTGGCTTGAATATCTCTATCAATTATTATTATATTATGAGGTATAATTGTTTTATAAATTCTTATTTCAAAATTTGATAATTCTTTAGTGGACAAGGATACAATTTTCATGTTGCATAGCTTTGAAAGACAAGAAGTAAGACTTTCATAAATATTTGGAAATACAGTCAAATATTTTATATGGTTTAATAAATCAGAATGAGGATCACAAAGCAAAATTTTTAATTTTATATTATTTTTTAGTATACTTTTAAATACTTCGATATAATTAAAAGAAAAAATCTGATCAAGGCTTACACAAGCAATACAAATTTCTCTTCTTGCATTAACTATTATGTCAAAGATTTTTACATTCTCTTTTGAATAAACATCCACTGTATCGTCTTTATTTTCTTTTTTTAGAATCTCTTTTATTTTAGTTGCGACAAGAGGAGGTATCGATGACGATAGGTTACTACTCTTTTGTATAAAATTTTCGATTGCCAACAAAGAAAAAATACTTCGATGAAATAAAAATTTTTATTTTTTTTAAGTAGACATTATGAATCTCTTATAAAAAAAATAGTACCGACTATTATAGATGTTAAACTCAGTGTTGGAAAGGGAGAATGTATTCTTTTTTTAAGTACAAGTCAGAGAAAATTAGCTAACAGTCTTTTTAATAACAATTAATATATATCAAAGTTGTCTGCTGTTCCTTCTAAATTAAAATTTCGCCTCAATTACAAGCCAATAAACTATGATGTTAAAACTGGTATGTTTGAAGTTAACTCTGAAAAATATACTCGATATGAAGAAGCAAGAGCAAATCATTGGAGATGCGATAAATGTGGGACTCGCTTCTCTACTTTCAAAAAATTAAGAAAACATAAAAAAGATATCCATGCATACTGAAAGAAATATTCTGACAATTTATCAAGAATATAAACATACTTGTTAAAATTTGAAATTATTTTAAGTTTAAATCACTTCTATTTAGCACGAATTTCTTTTATTTCAAAAGAATTACATCAATACTTTTATTGTGGTCTATTTACTGAATTAATATGGAAGGATATTGTGTTAAATGCAAATCTAAGCGAGAAATGCAAAGTGAAAAAAAAGTTACAATGAAAAATGGAAGACCTGCGACTCAGGGTATATGTAGTGTTTGCGGTACAAAGATGTTTAAGATAGGAAAATAATTCTATTATTTAATAAAACATTATATTTACATGTAATGTTTTTACCTTTTTTTAAATTGAATTTATAAATATTCTTCTTTAGTTACTTTAAATTTTAATATTATTCTGTTAATTGTTTGCAAATAATATAGTAGAAAGTTCTACGAGATATATTATTAATTTAAATATAGTGTAATTTTGATTCTATACTATGACATTTATGTTTGTGAGTATTTTTCTAACTGTTCTAATTGGATTCTTAAGCGTATTTTTTTTCTATGATTTCCAAATGAGTAACTCTCAAGTTCAAACCCCAAGTACAATACAGAATCTCAGTGTGAAAATCACTTCCCCTGCCGATGGAAAAAATATCCCTAGTGGAGAATTGACTATTTCTGGTATTTCCAGTGATACTCAAGATAAAAATTGTATTGTATTTGTAGATTGGAACGACATTAAACCTTTCCAAAAAGTAAGAGCAGCTGGCCCAGGAGGAATTGATGATTTTTCGGAATGGATTTTCACTTTCGATTCTCGTTATCATGAAATAGTTACAGGCAATAATGAATTAACAGCCAAAATAACATGTTTGGATGGAGACAAACCTTTAACCAAATGGAATTCTATAAATTTAATTGGATATAACAATTCCTTGTTTTCACCTAATATAGATAAAAATAAGACGTCTGCAGAATCATCATTTAAACATCCTTCATTGAAAACTATACTACCTGGATCTAATCAAAACACAACAATAACTGCTGATGAACAAAATAAAACGTCTTCACAATTGACGAATGGATCTGATACAGGTGTAGAGATGATCATTCCGAATGAATCATCAGATAATACTACTGATTCTATTTCTGCAAATTTAACTAATTCTAAATCAAACAAACCTTCCTTAGGAACTCCAAGGATAGATTTGGATGACCAACCAGATAGAACGGTAGATGACCAATACGATAACCAAACACTAGTTTCACCTGCTGATAACCAAACACTAGTTTCACCTGCTGATAACCAAACACTAGTTTCACCTGCTGATAACCAAACACTAGTTTCACCTGCTGATAACCAAA
>DASQLB010000172.1:0-2929 GCA_035630235.1 Nitrososphaeraceae archaeon
ATGATCTCTTCTTTTTATATTGTACATAGGATATCCAATGTTTTCCGTTACCTTGAATTCACCATTATTTATAAAATTATACTTGTTTAAAATATTAGGAAAAGATTTTAAAATTCTATAAAAATTATTTCCAATAATTATCGTATTATGAGGAGCTAAAGAAGAAGAATTTATCTTTGAACAAAGATTTACTACCGAACCAAATATATCTAGTTGATAATTATCTCCAGCTAAGGCTAAGTCTACTACACCATAATCTAAACTAATCTTGTAGTTCTCTATTGATGGTAAATTATTCTTCGTTAATAATTCTTTATTAATATCCTCTCGCTTTTCTAAAATCTTTAATCCACATTCAATTACCTCTTCAATTGCTTTTTCATTATTAAGATCTGAAAAGTTTAAGAAATAACACAGTATACGATCACCGAGACTTTTTACAATCTTACCGTTATAACGGTTGATTATTTGAGATAATGAGTTTATAACAGTAGAATAGTATTCTCGTATCTGTAAATGATCCTCTGCTATAGCAATATTGTGTTTAGCACTTTCAAATTCTATAAAGCATACACAACATTTTATTGAATCATCAGTAAATTTGATATTTTTATTCCCTTTATTACTATGATGCCACATTTGTTTGTCTACTGCCTATAATATGACTAAGAAATATAAGAAGAAGAACATAATTCATCTTCTACATTTATTCTTGTAAATAGAGTTTTCACTACAGCAGGATTTGTCTCTCTTTTGAATTTAGGATTTATATTATTTGGTAGTGGATTTTGCATCATTTTTATCCTCCTCCTAAACTTTAGGACTAAAAGTAGCATTCATATATTATATATTATATTAAAAATTTAAAGTAATTGGTCTAATTAGAAGATATAAATTATAGATCACAAATTTTTCAGCCCCTCAAAAATTATGACAAACAAAATATTGGTAGATGTTATTGTTATCCATATTCTAAAAGCAATTTAAACAATAGACAATTAGACTGATTATATCACATTATCAATTGCTCCTCGTATACCATTTATCAATTTTTTCGGCGCCGAAAAATTTCTGCCAATATATTTATGTATTACAACATTTTATCTAAAATTACAAGATGGGTACAAATTGATGGAAACTCCGATAACTCAAGCACTATATGTGGACGTTGCGGAGATACACCATCATTTAATAATCTTCTTTAATTGAAAAATAGATAGGAACCTTCAATTTATAATTATCAAAATTAAATTTTTTATATATTATTAATATTACTGGAATTTAATAGAATTACCAAATATAATAAATACTACAAAAACCATATAATTATATTATTACACAAAGTATGTAATGATAATAAGATGGATGAAATCTGGGCCATATCTTTTCCATCTTATTAGATAATGACATCATTTATTTGATATTCTGAAAGATTTTTCTTAATAATATAACCACTGATATAAAATAATAAATAAATTCAGCTGAGAATTATCATTACAACATGGTTTGGTAACATAATATAATAAGTTTTTGATATCTTGATTTAATTTTTGTTACTTTTTTTTTATGATAACGATTCAATTGAGAAGTGAGATTTGAAGTCTCGGTTCGTTGTATATACTTTGAAAAATTCCGGATATAAATATATAAGCTATAAATAATAAATAATGAAATAGTTTTTGTTTTAAATCTATTATTCAAGATTTAGAAATATAATACTAAAATATATCTAAAATACGAATGATCAATACCTATTTTTAAAATATACAGTATTTGTGTTCTATAATTATGAATTAATTATAACCAGATTTAAGAAGAAGTTTATTGCAAAAATAATAATATTACTCGCTTGAGTAATAGATTAATTAATTAATTCATTTATCTCAAAATTAAAAAAATTTCGAATGTTTAGAAATCTTTCTCTAAATCATTTTCAATATTTTCGTTTATTGTTGTCAATAATAGATATGTTCTACATATAGAGCATAAGTTGCTCCTGCTTCATAAAGACCCATTAGAGGAGGTATCTTGTCAAGATCAAGTGCACCATTAAAAGATATAGTATGTTTTCCAGGGTTCAAATTTTTTAATAATATCCAGAAACCATCAGACACTCCGTTTCCATCACCTACCGGTGTATTAAATACATTGTTGGGAACTGAAGTAAATTCAAATCCACCAGCGGGAGAATCTATTCTATATTTCTCGAGATTTTGGATTTCAATTCCATCAATGTTAACTTGTAAGTTATCAAACAATGTTGCATCAGTAATAATGTTATTTGCACATATTCTCTGGCCTTGTTCATTTGCACCAAATAAAGGACTTCCTATCACAAGATCATTACATATCACATTCACTATTGGAATTAAAATTGATGTTCCCTCTTTAACTTCACATTCATGTAATGGAAAATCACCAGTATTACGATCTCTTGGTGCACCTGCAAGAAACAATATTCTACCGTTATCCTGTAAACCAACATCACAACCCTCCTGACCTAAATCTTCGGTGAATGGATTGATAACGGATATATCTATCCCAAATACCCAGTGTGACCATCTATCTCCTAGTTCTTATACTTTATTATTAGGAAATATTTTTGGTTTTTGGTCTTTCTCTAAATGTTTATTATCATATCCATATCTATTGTCTTCTTTGTAATTGTAATAACTTTCATCATTTAAAAAGACAACTTTTTTGTAAAATGTTATTGAATCTTACTAATATATGGGCTGGGAGGAGTGTGAACTGATTTTGACACGATTTTGTAGTTCAAAGCATAAAGAAATTTAACTATTATTGTCTGTAGATAATATAATGTAAATATATTCTATAATCTTAAATTAAAAAGAATCGTCTTTCAGAATTAATAAAATTATAATAAAATCCTACATATTTATCTCATTTAAATTATAAATAACATCAT
>DASQLB010000173.1:0-2435 GCA_035630235.1 Nitrososphaeraceae archaeon
GTAACGTGTAGGAATTGTGGAGCAGACATGGTAGTATCCCAACCTGATCGGATTCATACAATTGTAGATAGAAAAGTTTTGAACTGGAAGGATTATATAAAATTTACAATTAAATGTAGAAAATGTGCTATTTCAAACATATTGTATTGGAGTAAACCAAAAGATAAATGAGGATCAAATTATATATTTATAATTGAAAAGACATTGTAGATGTGTCAAATACTATATCGTAAATAAAATATTGTAATATGAAAAATGAGATAACAATAAAAAAAATTGATTAGAACATAACTAAAAAAATTCGTTTGATCAAAAACATAGGAAATTAATGTTGAATGAAAAATCGTTTTGTTTTTAATGGGTTGTAAATTTTGCTTCAGATTTTTCACAAGTAAATGAAGAAGCTAGATTTGTAGAGTTTTACGTGATTTTTCATTACTTACTATGTTTTAATTAGTTACTTGTTTAATTTTCTCTATTTAGATTGTTTGTGTATGTTGAAAGTTGAATTTTGATCAAATCTTTTTGGTTCATATGTTATTTAGTTTGTCAACAGTTTTATCTTTTACCGATTTGAATTGATCCTGACATTGATTCTAACTCCTTTAGTCTCATCTTTGTCCTCATAGGTTTTTAATTTATATAAACTCGCCAAATTTATAATTAGAGCTAAAATGTTAATTAATAATCAATGAGTATTATATATAAAACGATCAAATTATTGCTATTGTTCTAAATTAAGAAAAAATAATATAGCTAAATTATACATATTCTTATGTTAAATATATTGGATACGTTTAACTTATTAAATTTAAAATAAAGGGGATTTAATTTATAAAAATAATTCAAAATCGTAGGTTCCTACAACTTTCAGAGAAATAAAAGATATAATTTCATGATTCTACCTTCTATTAAGAGGAACTAATAATAACAATAGTAATTATTAGGAGATTATTAATGTCTATTTGATATTGTATAATTATTATTATCATTTACTATTATAATTAGTTATTCCTTATGGACAAAATCAATTTCTCCAGATAAATAAACGATATTAATAAGATAAAATCTGTGAGGTAATAGATTTTTCCTGTGACAAAAATAAAAATATGATTTTATTTAAATTATAACTTTTTATTGGATTTCTATTCTTGTTCCATCAGGATTATATTGGTAAACTTTTCCTTCTTGTTCATCTTTAGTCTTTTTGTGTGACCCATCACAAAATGGTTGATTTTTACTTAGTCCACACATACAAATCCATTTACTTTCATTCCCTACTTTTACCTCCATAGGTCCTCTATCTTCTTTTCTTACAAGTCTTGTCATAGATTTATCATAATAAAATATACTTATATTTCATTACATTTCAATAATTCTATTTATTCAGATTGTATTATTATTTATCCTTTTAACCATACTTTCTTTCTGTATGCTATCATAATAGTCAATACAAATTTTAAATATAGATAATATCATTACCTGCGAAAAGATCCTAGATTATACAGATTCTCTAATATCATAAGATTATCTATGATGAAACTTAAATAAGGTAAATAACTAAGATCATTATTCAGAAAAATTAAGATACATTTAGTTTCTTTTCGACATTGTTAAATATTACGATCGATATTTACTCTTAAGGTTATTGTTTAAAACAATTTTTAAAAAATTCTCTAGCTCAACAAATAAAATAAATGGTCATAAAAATTATGAGGACAAATTATTTAATTCAATCGTTGGATTTTCTGATATTAAAAAATTTCTAATGCGCTGTATAATCTCTAAAGAACAGGTACACATTCTTTTTACTGGACCTCCTGCTACTTCAAAAACAGTGTTTTTATTAGAAATGTTTAAAGAACTTTCTAATTCCTATTTTATAGATTCTACTTCAACAAGTGGTGTAGGCATTGTAGATTTTTTATTTTCTAATCCAACTACAAAATTTCTTCTTATAGATGAAATTGATAAATTAACAAAAAAAGATCAAACTGTCCTATACAATTTGATGGAGACTGGTATTTTGACTGAAATGAAAGCTGAAAGAACCAAAGGCTTTAGACAACAAAAAATGAACATAAAAATATTTGCTACTTGTAACGAATTAACTAAATTGACTCAACCATTAAAGTCACGATTTATGAAACTGGAGTTACCTGAATATACATGGGAAGAATTTTTAACTATTTCAAATAATTTAATAAAATCAAGATACAAACATTTAGGTGAAAGAATTTCAACAAAAATAGCAGAAGTGGTTTGGAATGATATTCACACTAAAGATATTAGAGATGTTTTGCAAATTGCTAGACTTACTCTTAATCTAGAAGATATAGAGGATATAGCTCATACATTAATGAAGTATAAACCAAAGAATTAACAACACAACTAGTATATTTTTCTTAATACTCTGTAATTATACATTATTACGC
>DASQLB010000174.1:0-3678 GCA_035630235.1 Nitrososphaeraceae archaeon
AAATGGATAATAAGGAATCCTGTGATTCGCATGGTACTGCTTACAGAAAAAATAAAACCTTTGAAGAATGTAAAGAAATGGCTTTACATAATTCCAATTTATTATCATCAGAGATAAATGAACAAGGAGAAGTATCGTGGAGCAGAGTACTAACAGTGGCTAATAATGATGAATTAGTTTATAAATTGACATTAAAATATCTTCGACAAAGAGGATTCGATATTGGCAACAATAAAACTCCAAGAGTTAAATAATTGATAAATAAAACAAACTCTTGTTTATGTTGCCTGGTTTAATAACCACATGTAAATTATTATATACGTTCATTTAATAATAATTTTATTAAATATATATCAAAGAATACATTATGGTTTTGTTTCTTATTAATTTAAGTCTTAGTAATTTTTATTTGTGTTATTATTTAAACAAACGTTTTTTTACTTATTTTTTGTGAGTTTTTATTTTCTAAACCTAATATTCGAAGAAAAGTTGAAAGTTTATTGTCGCATTACTTTATTCTAACGTATCTTTCTATCTTTAAGTGTAGCAGGAATTATTGAAATAAATACTATGATAGAAGAAACAAAAAATATTATATGTATTGAATACAAGAATCTATTTTCAATAAATTCCTTACTTTCTGTTATATAAGATATAGTAGTAGCATTCGTAGTATCTTTAACCATGTCTGATTGGGTATTTCTAAAATCTATAAAAATTTCTTTTACTTGTTCTGCTTGCAATATGCTTGTCATTATTAAAAATGTGATACCAAGACTCAAAGACCTTCCAACGTAAAATAAAGTAGTTCCTGTACTTGCAGATACTCCTCTTCTATTCGCAGGTACACTATTCATTATGGATGCTCTATTAGGAGATGTAAATATACCCATTCCTGCTCCAAGCAGAATAAAAGGTAATAGAAGCTCGATAAAGGAAGTTTTAATTTGTAGTTGTGTAAGTAACAAAAAACCTATGCCAGATAAGAATAACCCGAGTCCTACAAAAAATCTTGAACCATATCTATCAGATAACCACCCACTTAAAGGTCCAAATACTGCTAAAGCAGCAGAGACTGGCATCAGATAAATTCCAGCCTCAACTGGACTCAAATTCATAAATGCTCCTTGCAGATAAAATGATATGAGAAATATAAAATCGCCTCTGGCAATTGAATTGAGAAGAATTGCTATATTTCCGCCTAAGAATGATTTAATCTTAAAAAGTGAGAAATGAAACATAGGATAATCTTTGGCGATACCTTTCTCTATAAACCCGAATACTATGAGAAGAGCTAACCCTGCAAAAATAATAAAAAAAATTACAAACAAATCAGAGATAATACCAAATGAGCTAAATGTTATTCCTGCTAGCACAAGAAATAATCCTCCTGCAAATGAAATATTTCCAAGCCAATCTATTTTTTCTTTCTTAATTGATCCTAACTCTTTGAGATTTTTATAAGATGAAAAAATAGCAATAATTCCTATGGGAATATTAATCCAAAAAATAGATCTCCAACCAAGATATGAAGTTAAAAATCCTCCAAGAACAAGCCCGAGTACCGAACCTAACACGATGGCAATTTGATTTATGCCGAGCGCTTTTCCCCTTTCATTTGATGGAAATGCATCTGTCAAGATTGCAACACTGTTTGAAAAAAGAAATGCTGCACCTACTGCTTGAAAAATTCTAAATATTACTAATTGTTCTCCTGTTTGTGATATACTACATAACGCAGATCCCAACGTGAATATAATAAAGCCCAATGTGTATAGCTTTACCCTACCAAAAATATCTGCAAGACGACCAAAATTTAAAAGAATAGACGCAGTAACAAGAGAATATCCTATTACTATCCATACCATAGTAAAAAGAGAAGCTCCCAGTTCTGATACAATGATAGGTAACGCTATAAATATAATATTTGCATCAAGGGAAGCTAGAAGTGTACCAAGCGTGGTATTTCCTAATGCTATCCATTTGTATGAAATATTTAACGGATTTCTCTTAGTAGGCGAGGAGGAGTCTGAGTTTACCAATCAACCAGTCAGTAGGTATAAAGTATTTGATATCTATTCTTTCCCATTATAATAATATTTGATTATTTGTTTTTCATATATTAATTGTTTAGTAGAGTATATGTTGAAAGATTGACTTAGTCTATCTAGTTCTAAAATACTAGCAAGGTTGCTTTTTAGTATAACTTATTCAAATTTCTTCAGATTTTTTCAAGTGTTTTATATATTTTAAATAAGTTATAAATCTTTAAACAAATCTTATAATCTTACAAAAACTGTATTTTACTTTCATATAGTTACTATTCTATGTGCTAATGTAACGAGACATTTTATAAAAATAAATATTGTGACTCAATTGATTGGTATTATCTGCAAAAAGAAAGAATGACAGCCTTCATAATAGATTACATTTGTTCAAATTGGTAACCAATATTTTTGAGTATGACTATGTTGCAATTTGAAAGAGACTTTTCAATTCAATGTTAATGAAAAGTCAATTATAATATATCAAATTTGTGAATTCCTATTTCCATTTGCAGCTTTTCTTGCTAGTTCCTTCCAAAATTCCTCGTTAAATATTTTAGAACTACTTTTTTTCTCTCTATATTGATACTCAGCCTGAGTCGAAGGAGGATAGAGTCCTGATTGTCTTCCAACGAGATAGTCAATATAAGGAATTAAGAATGCATTCCCGCTATGCTGATTTGTTATATGGCGTTTTACACTAAATTTTCTAGATGACCACATTCCACAATTCGAACATACCCAGTTAGGCTTCATTTTTAATTTCTTCCATTAGCTTTATCTGTGTTTTATTGTGCAACACTGTGCTATTATATTCTACTAGAAGATATTTAAATCTATTGCAATCCTAAAGAAATAATTAATAGAAGTAAATTTTAAGAATTAATCTCATTTAGAAATTTAAATCTATTATCAAAATACGGCTCCGTAAAGTCATTGGTTTATTCTTCTTTAAAATAAATGTGTCAAAAGTCGGTTGATAAGACTTAACTTTAAATTTAATCCTCATAATATAACTGCACATTGCTTTCAATGATGCTTTCCAAGATTAAAAAATTTAAAATTAGAGAATTTCGAGGAAAGAACTTGGTAATAATAGATAGTTTATTACTACAATAATAAATCTAGAGAGTTGATATGGTTATGTTGTTAGTTTGTCGTTGATATTATTACATAATAAAAAAAATCTTCCGAAATTTAGATCATCATCTCTTACTCTTAGATGATGAATTTACTTGAATTTTCAAATAATGATAAACAAAAAGAACATACAAAAAGACTAACAATAGTGCTAATAGTAGTACTAGTTGTTAATATGATTATTTCATATTAACAACAACTTGCACTATTTCTTTATCACTATATCTTGTTGAATCAGTCCAAAGATTGGAGTATTTCCATAGTGGTTATTTACTTTAGTTGGATCAATCCAAATACTTATGACGTTATTATTCAGTGTCTTTACACTAAGTGGAACATTATTGACTGGAGTATCATGCATGGTTACGGTAGCAGTTCCATTAACCTGATAATCTTTATCATCTATCTTCGTAATGTCGGCAAGTGTAAAGTTGTAGATACTATGTTTATGTAATGCAGATCCATTTAACATAACCATATCGAATTCTGCCTC
>DASQLB010000175.1:0-4937 GCA_035630235.1 Nitrososphaeraceae archaeon
AACTTCTCCATACTCAATTAATTTAGTTAATATGTCAATTATAAGATAAACTCTATCTCTTTGCAATATTTATAAACCTTGTATATATCATATTTCGAATATTAGAATGATAATAATATTTTAACTTTAATGTGAATTATATTTCTTTTACAGTGTAGTATAGTTAATATTTGTATTAATAAATAGAATTTAGCCAAACATAGTAATTTTATTTGTTTTAGGTACTTCATGTTATTCGTTTGCTATTATTTTAAAAGTATTTAAAAATCAACATGGGCGAAGAGGTAAGAAAAAATACAATCAATTTAGAAAGAATAACCAATGTATTAATAATATGATACGCTTATTTATTCACCTTTCTACAAATAATATGTATATAGATAATGTACTAATACTTATTCCAAGAATGCAGTGGTGAACTTTTCATTATTTCATGACGACCTATTTATACCAATCTTTTTTGATTTTATGCTTCCCTGGTTATTATTGCTGAATTTGTAATAATCGAAATGAAATTTTTAAATGATCCCATATATGATTTTCCGTTTAAATTCATTAAAACTAGAATTATGAATATCAATGTCAATATTATTAGAATTAATACAATGAAAAAATAATATTCTAATATAGAAGGGTGAATTGTTAAGTATTTATGAATATTTGTTTCAAGGATGGTGAAATTTGATTTAATATTATGGATTAATATTCATTTGGGACGGTTAAACAATATAGTATCTCTTAATTTGTAGTATTATTTATTTATTGTATCAAACATCTTCAGAACGAATTAAAGTCAACGTTGACATCAATCTATCGATATTATTAATGTCATGTTGAATTTTTGCTTTTAAGTCATCCATTGTATCAAATATTATTTCTACTACCAGATCGTATGGTCCATTAATAATATCAACATTTACTACATTATCCAATTTTTCAATAATATTAGCAATCTCATATCTAACTTCTGGATTACAAATGATCAAAATATATGCTCTTAACATGTCATATACAAATAATAGATCTATAAAAGGAACGGTGTATTTTGTTAAATCATAATTAAATCCTAAATAAGGTCGTTAATAGCATTATTATAAAATAAATTGTAAAATTAAAATGGATATTGAGTATGTATGAAAAAGGAGTTCATTAATCACTGATCCTTGGGTTAACTTTGTTCACCTATTTTTAAATATTTTGTAGCATATAGATAACTTACTCTAAACAATAACTACATTTAGCCATAGCCAGTATCTATTGCTTGCTTCATATAGTAGGCTATGGCTATCACAAACTTTTCTTCAATTATCAAATGTCTAATTCAATAGATATATTATACAGGATAAATACACTCAATCTCACCATAACTAATCTGTTTCTATGATGTAATTTATTATTCAAAAATGATATTTGATTTTTCAATTATACTCTAGTAGATGTACAATTTGGAATAGCATCTCCTTCATTTCATCTTATTTCAGATTTTATTTGGTAACTTATTTCAATGAACATATTATTTAGTCTTTTGTTTATATTCTATACCTAGATTATGCTACATAGCTGTTTAGCTAGGATACATCACTTTATCATAACATTCTATTTCAATCCTATTTTTTAATTCACATGAATATAGTTCTATCATTCAAACAACACTTTCAATATTTTTGAGTATATTTTCAGCGATTCTTACATTTACAAAATATAAATATTTACCAAACTAAATTTTAAAGCATTTTTGTAGTTTTTAATCACAAGTATCAATGGTTGATTATACTAAATGAATTATAAATGAATATTTTATCAGTGATAGTCCTAAAACGACATTTATCTTACCGAAATTTTATGATTTACACTCTAAGAATCGCAGAGAATATGCAAGGACGGTATATAACTTTACAAGTTACTGCTAAAAATGAGCAATCTCATAAATAATATTTTGACATGAATTATAAAAATAAATAATATAGCACTAGAACGAACATGTGGTAACCTAAAGCTTTTGCAAAAACAAACACCAAAATAATCCAAGCAGTAGTGGATCAATTAATATACATAATGGATTTAGATTATAGCAATTTTGTATTTTTTAGATATTTGTATTTAGTCCTTTTATTTTATCAGGTTATTAGATTAAGATCTTGAACTTATAGTCCATGGTTTATACCTTAATTTTGCCGATCCCTCAGATTTAGTTATTATTTATAATTTGTAGCAATTAAATTTTTATATCATAGTTTAAACTAACGAATTCAAATTTCAATTATTAACAATGATTATAGAAAGTTAAAATAATTCTTTTAGTGAAGTAATATTATTTTTATGATTTAAAATTGATTTGGTTTTATTTTATATACCAGTTAACATATCTTTATATACAGGAAGACTGTTCCGAAATGTTTCATTAGTAACATTTGTTGGATTAATTAGTGTAATTCCTTGTTCCTTAGCCATACCTTCGTTTATCAAAATATGTATTACAGTTATAGTGATTATCGTAAATAATATTACTACTATTATTTTGATTTTCGTGTTAATTGTCTCTTCATTCTCTATCATCTTCATGCATAATTTAAATAACATACTATATCAAATCTTCTTAGAAGTAATTTATACACCTATAGCTCAATTTTTGAGGTGTATTTATTGAGATTATTGAATTTTCCAAATATTATTAAAATAATAAAATCACATATCTAACTCAATTATTTGAAGAATAAAATAATTAAGGAAATGGTACTGCATTAAAAGGAAGTATAAAAGGTACCTTATCATTCTCTATTTCTTTTATACCATTATCCTCATCGTTATCATCATCCTCATCGTTATCATTATCCCCATCGTTATTTCCAAACAATTCATTTAGAGAAAAATCTCCATTTTTACCGTCGTCATTCTCTTTTTCTATTGCATTATTCTTATCCTCATCATCATTATCCTCTTCCTTTCCTAGCGCAATATAATTATAAGATGAAATATCAATACTTACAAATAGTAATATAGTTAGTATGATTAGATAATATCTTCTTTTTTCTAACAATTTTCGTATAGAAACAGATTAATTTTTTAATTATATTTGAATTAAGTAATTGGTTTATAGATCATCTTTATCTATCTATATCCGCGAATTAAATTATGTAATAATGTAGTAGTATTCTATAGGATTATTATTAATTATATTTATAAAATAATCTGCCAGAAATATATTAATTTATGTTAATTATGTTTTATAGAGGTAAATTACAGTTATTAAGATAAGATATCTAATTCTAGTATGACTATCCTATTGATTACAAAAAAAACCATTTTGGTTTTATATTAACGATAGGGTTTACCTATATAATGAGTTGGACTGTCTAGAGTAGAATTGGAGTTAGTAGGGAGTTAGTAGGTTTACATCAAGTTATATTACTCATCTGTTCGCATTAATGAAAAAAATTGATTAGATATTCTTTCTGTTGCTAAATTAAGAGAAATTCATGATCGCAATATTTGATTACCAAAACACGTTCCATGAACAAAACATATCAGAACAGTACTATTTTACTAGTATTTCCATACTGAATATATTGCTTATCTTTATAATAATAAGTCTTATCAAAATTTAAAAAATGGTTATGTTCGTTTGAGCAAAAATATATAATAGAAGTTATTGGAGTTACAGAACTTCATTATGAGAGTGTATTCCAATTGATAATATGATATTTAATAATGGATATAATTTGCTTAATAGTCATATCCTAGAATGGATCGAGCATATTTTAGGTCCGACTATGATCATTCTAAGGGCCCGTGTTGATTAGAGAAGCGATTTATAGAGTTGAGAATATTTAAAAATAGGTGAACAAAGTTAATTAATCAAAAATCAATGATTGAAGAATTTTTCTCATTATGCCATTGTCCAAGTTCCCTATACTTCCACAATTGTTAGAAATATTTAGTTATTATTGAAAAGGTAATGTCAAGTATGAGAAGGAGAACTATTCAATATCTTTAAAAGATCAGGATTATAGACAAACTTTATATGAAATTTATATATTATTTAGTTTACGCACTTCCAATTGTTATGACTTTGTACATCATTCCAATGAGTATTTCTTTTTCTAGAACATTTGATACAATTGAAATCAAGGCTCTCCTAACAAAAGATGATTTTATAGCCACTAGTCTTAATTTTCAGAAAACAACTCTTACTTTTGGAGAGGAAAATAAGATTTGTCCAGATAATAATTGCTTCTATGAATTTGAGAATACATCATTTGATGATGGATTTGGAGCAGAAAATTCAAAATTTCTATCGGGTACATTAAAAATTGAAGATAAAACAAATTCTGGAGGCAATTTTCCTGTATATAAATTCTATAAATTATCTGGTTTGTTTAATCTGACTAATCAGAAAGAAAATATTACAACTGGAGAAAAAGTTTTGATTTATCAAGGTAAATTACTATTTGATACAGGTAATGAAATGTTTACTCCATCAAAATTAGAATATCAGTCTCAAATTAAATTATATGATTCACAAAAGAAACTAGAATTAATAGGAACACCATTAATTATAATTCACTGATTATTATTTTCTGATTTCAATTAATAAACCTTAAAGGTGGATTTTTTGGAATTATATTTTAATATACGAAAAAAATTCAATATAATACAATTATTTGATAATTATAAAAATAATTGAAAGTTGTATTAATTTAAGATAGTGAACTTAGTTAACCATTATTTAATTAATAACATCTAAAAGGAATAGTATGAAAAAGAAAATCGAATTGATTAATCAAAATGAAAGAGGAAATATCAATGATAGTACAATTATGAATAGTGAAAGAAACAACATACTCACTCTTATAGATAGTTTTATTGAACAGATAACCAAAATTAGAAGATTCTTTATAGGTGTTTCAATTTCCTCAATTATTCTTGCTCCCATCGCT
>DASQLB010000176.1:0-2812 GCA_035630235.1 Nitrososphaeraceae archaeon
TCATCTCTAGTCTTGTCATAGGCAAATCGTCATAGTCTGAATTATTAGTGAGTGGATTCCTGACGGTTCAGGCTATGACAAATAATAAATCTTTTATACTTCGCAATGTAATATTATATATCATTTCGCTCCCACAATAACGTCAACAAACAAATCCAAGATAGTCCATAAAAGGTTTCAGTATTAGAATGGAGAAGGAAAAGATCAGAACCTTCTTCTTCTTTTGTTACTATTATTATCCTAATTTACACTGATTAATGCAAAGTATATTTATTGATATATTACATTATAAATAGACTTGATAACAAAATGAAAAGATTCGATTTAGGAATATATACCATATTTGCTATTATGGTTTTTCCATTCCGAGGAAATCTAGCCAGGTAAAACCTGAAAACCAAATTTATACAACAGTATTAAATAAAGTTTATGAATTTTATTATTCTTTTTTTGTAATTTTCTCTACCGTTTATATATTATATTTGCTAAAGATGCAAAACATTTTATTAACAAGACTTTATTTTACATTTAAAACTTTGCCAGAGTTAACTCTACATTCGAGTTCAAATTTTCATTAAATAATATAATTTTATTAATAAAAAAATTGATGTGTACAAAAAATGATTCAGCATGAGATTTAGTAAAAAAACCAGAAAAAAATATTAAAAAAAATATTATAAAGAAGACTATAAAGAATAAATAAAATAAACGAAAAAAGAAATGATGCAATAGTATAATTATAATTATAATTCGATATTTAATTTTTTATTCTTAATTAAATATGAACTATTACAACATTTTTTAAATTAGTTCCTCATGAATCAGTTGAGATGTACATTCAAGATATAATAGTTTAATCATTCGTTAGAGTATACATCTTAGTTTAAAGTTATATTTTATCTCAACTGGTTATGGAATCATTTAGATAAGTATAAACTGGTTATTAATTTTGTTGTTGATGAAGATACAAGATACGAAAAAGCTAATCATTGACTATTAATTCATTGAGCCGTGTGGATGATAACACAATGTTTCCGTCTAGTCTTTAAATGCGCTCTAAACTTTATACCATCTGGTTATTTAGATTTAGATGATATTTTGAATAACTTTTATGCTCATTGGTTCATAACTTAACAACTACAAAATTTTGGTATGATAGTGGTGAATGACGAAATCTAAACTTGTTCAGATGATAATTCAGTTGCCGTACAAACTGCGTATTCATTATTATTAGCAATACTTCCATTACATGTTGTTACTAATCGTTTTATCCACACAATATTCAAATTTAATCATTTAATTTTCTTTTTTTTCCAATGTCCAGTTATTATGACGATTATTCCAATAATAACTCCAAAAACTGCAAAAACATATGAGTTCGTGATTATAAAACAATTTCTTTGCAGATCTATAAATATATTATTTTGAGAGTCGATTCGAATTTGTGAATTATAATATTCTGATAATTTTGTTAGACAGTTAAAACTTTGAAAATTTAAATATATACTTAATATTGCACTTATTATTAATATACATGAACCAACAGCATAATATCTATTTGTTCTAGAGGTAATCAAGTAAAATAATAATTTTAAGGATTTCATTTTAGTGAGTGAAATTATTTGAATTTGTCTAATATAAAATGCATTAGAATCAGAAATGATTCTCATTCTATGCGTCTGTTATATATTAGAATTCATATTTAAAGAATATGGTATGCAGAAATTTATCGACAAGATTATTTTGGTTAGTGTTTTTCGATAGATTATTGTTTTTGCTTTAAGTTATCATAACAATATCATATATGCTGTATGAACAATAAGATCTCATTCTCAGAATTCTATCTTCTGTTTCACCAATACAACCGTCGCCATTTTTCATTTTCACTTCAATTTATTGCACTTTCACCAAATAGACTAGTTGCAAATGATTCCAATATTGCCAATACTAAAACTAATGCAATAATGAATAGATTCTGTTAAAATCCGCACTGATTTAACCAGCATTGTTATTTTTGTTGGATTATGAATATAATTGTTGTAAATAAAGCTCGTATACAACTAAATATTAATTTCAGAAAGACCCCTTGATAAAGGTAAATATATGTTAACCTAGTTAACTACTCTTTAAATACAAAAAATTTTATAATTTGTATATAAAAAAATACTTTATAAAGGAAATAATAAAAAAACTCAAAATTATTATAGTAATTGGAATATCACTTACTGTTATTGGTTTAATTATTTATGGTTGTATCACTTTTTTGAAGTCTTTAAATGAAAACTTTCTTTTATCTCCACATAGAGCAACATATTTGCCAACTGAAGGATATGCATATACTAGTCAATCTATAGGTACGGCTAAATCATTAAATACCGGAGCATGAAGCAGAATCGGGTTAGGACACAATCCAACAATTTCACTTAATAAAGACAATACAGTACCAATTTATCTTATTAATGAAGATTCAGAAACACATTCTAAACACCATATAAATATAGATGATTTTGATGCTTATACAACGATTTAGGATATTTTCAAAGCCAAACAGTTACATTTACAACAACTAAATTAGGAAATTTTAATTATTATTGTAGTATTCATCCGTAGATGACTGGTAAATTAATAGTCAAAAATCGTTCTAAATAAAAGAGGCATATAAATACTGAATAATATCAATGATAGTACAATTATGAATAGTGAAAGAAACAACATACTCACTCTTATAGATAGTTTTATTGAACAGATAACCAAAATTAGAAGATTCTTTATAGGTGTTTCAATTTCCTCAATTATTCTTGCTCCCATCGCT
>DASQLB010000177.1:0-5837 GCA_035630235.1 Nitrososphaeraceae archaeon
GTGCCATGCTGTCATTCCTACCATAGAGATAGCGGCTGCATCGTCGAATGAGACAGAATCAGGTATCTTTGCAACGTTAACTTCCGGTAAATGAGTATATTGTGCGAATCCACCCCATAATGGTCCAGTTTGAAATCCCCAAATATTTCTTTCATCACAATCGTATTCTCTTCCTGAAGTACACATCTCACAAACCCTACAACTGAGGTTAGAATGTGAAACAACTCTATCACCTGTCCTAAATTTTGTTACATCTTCACCTACTTCTACTACAGGTCCGGCAACATCACTTCCCGAAATATGAGGTAAAGGGGTCTTTACTGGATCTCCCCAAATTGCCCATAAATCGTTATAATTATATGCTGCTGATTCCACTTTAATCATAACTTCATTAGGTTTTAATTTTGGAGTATCGATATCTTCGATCTTAATTACCTGTGTAGGATCTTTATTATATTCCCTAAAAACAGCTGCTTTCATGCTTTGGAGTTGGAGTATAGACTTAATATAGTTAACTTGAAATAAAGTAAAAATCTACCTTTATCGTTACCATTTTCCACTTTATAATTGTAATTCATTATTGTAAAAAGTGAAAAAGATTATCGAAAATCAGACAAAATAGTACATAAAAAAAATTTGGTTGCTTAATCAGTTTATATCTAAATCTTTTAAAACAAAATTCCAGTTCTCTAGTGGTAATAATTCTAGTAAATCCTCTTTAGTATCGATGTCAAATCTAAGGTTGACTATATCTAAGGATTCAATAGGAATTTGAAATTTATGAGCTTCTTTTAAATGGTTCATGTAACTATTATCATCATAAAACGTCTTAATTACATCAGGTGGTTTTCTGAATAATACATTTGTACCATCAAATCGTTTTGATGGGCATATAATGATACATTTATCATATTTATTTGATATAGTACAAATTTCATCTATTTCTTTGGCTGAAATAAATGGTAGGTCTTGCGGAATTACAACGTTAGCGTTTATATCATTATTAATACAATAACGATCTGCTAAGATAACTGCATGATTAACACCTTCATCAAAGTCCTGAATAAATTTTAGATTGTTTAGATATGAGTATTTTTTAACTGCTTTATCACTGGAAACTATTATGATTTCAGAGATGAAATTTGATTCTTTTAGCTCTTTTATTGTAGCATCCAAAAGATACATTGCAAGATTTTTTCGTTGTTGAGGTGATAAAATATTGGATAATCTGGATTTTGCTAAGTGAAGTTTTTTCATCGGAATGACAGCAGCTATTTTCATTGATAATTCATCACATTTAAAATGAAGCGCGCCAATCTAGTTTCTTCCTTTGCATTATTCATCATAATATTGGTTTCAAAACTAGAAACATCCAATTTCTTTATATCTTTGGAAAAATTAGAATCTGATTTATCTATAACTATTTTAGAAGCCAACTGGGAATAAAATTTTGTGATCCCTAGTACAGTAGGTTCTATCCCTTTAGCTTGAAGGTATTTTACAGCTGGTCCACTTATTGCTTTATTTCCTATAATTGGAGATATTGCAACTATTTTATCTCTTTGTTTAATGAGTTCGGCCTTAATTTGAGGCAGGGAGAGAATTGGTGATATACTTGAAATAGGATTAGCTGGAGCAATAATAATGATATCAGATGATCGGAAGATTCTTAATGCATCCTTGTTGCATTTTGCTTTTTCGATATTCTTGTAATAAACATCTAATACTCTTGGCTTTGCTTTATTTTTCACCCAAAACTCTTGAATATTCATATCACCCTTATCTGTAACGATTCTTGTTTCTACATGAGTATCAGAAACTGGAATTATATTATTATTTATATGGTACTGGTTAAGTGCAATCCATTTTATTACTCTCGATAAAGAGAAACCTTTTGAAAGCATTTTTGTCCTGATAAAATGAGTAACAAAATCCATGTCACCAATTTTAAACCAGTGATCCAATCCTAATAATTTCATACCATCAAGATAGCGAAAAGTGTCATTTTTAATTCCCCATCCACGTTCTTTGTCAAGTATACCTGCTAATCCATAAATGCACGTGTCGATATCTGGACATATATACAAGCCATTAAACCAAAAATTGTCACCGATATTTGAAATAATTGATAATTTAGTAGTACGTTTGGCTAGTCCACGAATAATTTTTATGGAACCTGTCCCACCTGCGATGACTGTTATCAAATAATTCTTTAGAGAATAGAGATAATGTAAAATTTTCGATTATTATTATATTTTTTTAGTATTAATTAGATTTACTTCGTTTAAAATATAATAAAAATAACAATAAGGATTATATTCGACAAAAATAATGTGTCAAATGTGAACGGAAGGGTCGTTTTATCCTGTTGGATAATGGGATTGATTTTGATTCCTACTGCTATTTCTCAATCATTTGCCTCACAGATGGAAGTATTTCTTTTACCTGAACGGGATGCTGCTGATCCCGTCTTTACTAGCATCAGGTTTGTAACTTTACAATATGAACCTGGAAGCGAATTGGCTAAAGTATTAAATGGAACAAATGAGAGAATAACGTTTACTTTAAATTCTACTACTCCAGGTATGGCGGAATTACAAAAAATTGTTAACGAAGCTATTTTAAAAGAGAAAAAAAGTCCAATCCAGCTTAATAATTCAAAATTAGATTATACAGCACAAATAAGAGGAGATGAAGATAGAGCTCAAATATCGTACAAGATAAAATTTGCTCCCCATATTACAGAATATGTACTTCCTTCTAATACCACTAATAAAGTAGTTGATCTCGATTGGAGAGGTGTTGTTGTACAAGGACCTTTAACTGTAACAGTCCCTAAATATGGTGAATTTGATGTCAATTATCCTATAGGTCCAGTTAAAGCCCTCTATCCAGAAGTTGCCCAAAAGCTAGAATCTCTGGAAGAAAGTAAGAATATCTTTGACACTCCTCTCCTAGACTATGAAGAAATTGGTTTCCCGATGGACAGATGGCATTTCCTCTTTGATCCAACTGGGAGTCAAGCATCTGCAGCAGGATCTGGGTATGCAGAAGAGGGTGAATCTAAAGTAGTATCAGTGTTCTCGCTTGGAGAAAGTAGTTTCAGAGAAGGAACACATGCAGCGAAAGAAAGTTCGGCATCTACTACCATTGATGGTTCCAAGGTTAGCATAAAATCATCTGATCCCCCACCCAGCGCGCAGATACAAATAGGAGGATTTGCACAAATTAAAAAAATAAATAATGCAGAGATTGCTGTTGTTAGTCCCACAGGTCCATCAGGAACTGCTGCTGCAACTGGTGGGTTCCCAATACAAGTACTCTTAATTCTGGGAGGAATGATGGGTGCGGTTGCGATTCTTGTTTTGATAAAAGCTAGGAAGCCTTAGTTATTTAGGAAATCCCAACAATTTTTATATACATTCCCTACAATTTTATTTATTTATATCATTTTAGCTTGAGGTAATGATTACATACTTACTACAAACATCAAAAATTTATTCGTATGAACATATTTTTACAGATAGATATGTAATAAATATAATATATCACTGAATTGATTACTAGATTGTTTAGTTTTGATAAACAAAAATCACTTATACAAACCTGAATCTGTTTAGAGGGAACAAAACTGGTCCACGAGTACAGAGATAAGACATTTATCAGAAAGGATATCCTGGTTATTCTAGCAGAGTATGGTGAACTCAATCAAACTAAACTTCTTAGTTATTGTGGATTGAATTTAGCAAAACATAAGAAAATTATCGATGAAATGTCAGAAAAAAGATTAATTGAGAGAGATGAAATTTCATGGGGAAGTAAAATCATCGTAAATTATAAAATAACAGAAAAAGGCAAGGACTTTTGTAAAATGGTCCTCGATCCATATGAAGAAATGTTTCCAAGAAATAAAAAGGAAAAAGATGAATAACATTGTTAATTAAAGAATTTAAGAGGATTTGGTGAGTTAGTCCATCTATGTCGAATGCAGATAACCGTAGACAAAATAATGATCGAGACGGTAACGATCCTAGCAGTAGTATTTTTCAGATAATGGATAGAATTATGAAGGAATTAAACAAGACTAGAAAGGTTTTTGTATTCATGTTCTTTTCTATGATGATACTTCCAGTAACCACTATAATTATTTTTATGTATACTTTTGATGATCCAAAAATTGATCGGGGGGAACTTTTGATGAACATACAAGAATTTAATTTTCTATCACAAAAACTAAAAAACCAGATGATTCAATTAGAAAACTTTGAATCTTTAGATAAACAAAAAGAGTTGCAATTATTATTAAACTCAGAAGATTACAAACAAACAATCAACAGGATTGACGAGTTATCTCAAAATGAATTAAAATTAGTAACTGACGAGCCTAAAAATAATTTACATAAAAAAGAAATTCGCTTGATCACTTTTATTCTTTCAATAATATGGATAATTTTAGGAATACGACAATATATTATTTTATCATCATGGGGAAAAAGATATAATAGATTTAAAAAACAACAAGAAGAAATAGATAAAAAATTTGATTTGGAATAAATCAATACTCTTAGACATAAATTAACATTGTTAACTGCCAATGTTTAGCCAACTTTAAAAAATATTTATACTATTTAATATTATGTCAACAAAAGACATCAATAAGAATAGATCTAAAAATATTATATTTGGGATACTTGCTGGAGTAATAGCAACAATTGGAATATCAGGAATATCCACTATTTCTGCACAAAACATGTCTGCAACTACTCCTTCTACTGCGACTAACGACTCATCACAAACACCAGGAAAAGTAAATCTGACTGGAACAATAGATGTTGATAAAGCTATTGCTGATGCATTTAAATCTAAAGTTACTGTTAATATAATTGATGCTATAACAACAGCACAAAATAGCGTAGGACAAAACTCAACAGTGAAAGAAGTAGAATTGACAGAAGCACATGGATATCTTGTTTACAAAATGAAGATTATAGGTGAAGATATGAAAAAATATAAAGTTTTAGTTGATCCTGGAAATGGTAGTATTTTGTACCAAGGTGAAGTAACGTATTCAGATTATGATCATAAGAAGATGGACAGAGATGGGAGATAAATACAAAGACGGCTACAAACATGAATATGATAAAATGAAACATGATAAAATGAGATAAATAATACTGACTTAAAAATAAATATAAAAAATTAATTTAAACTTTTTTTGTTTGTAGTATATTAATTCTTGAATCTTTACTATATCCTATAATATATTTTTTGATATATTCACATGCAACACTGTGCTTTAGAGTTTAAAAAATGAATTAGATAACTTTAATAAATTATATCTTCTTTACATATTTTGTAAATAACTGTTAATTATTAGTGTCCATAAATAAAAATTATTATCGTTATTAGCAGTATAACATTGCTCCTTGATACTATATAGTTAAATAATGAGTAGAAATATTTTTCAGAGTCTCTAGAAAATACCTTCAATTTCATAAAAAAGACGACCCTTAAAAAAAATAACAACGAGAAGTACTGTAAAAAATTTTTATAAGATACTATAATATGATAGTTCATTTTTATTTAGTATCTGAATAAAAAATCATATTCCCCTAGTCAATTTGGACGAGACGCAGAATTCATTATAGCCTTATATCTCCTCTCCAAAGGATGGGAAGTCAAATTATCTAAAGGTAGTAAAGGTCCAGCTGATCTAATGGCAAAAAAGGATTTAATTTTATTATATATTCAAATAAAAGCAAGTTCAAAATTGCCTCGAATAAAAGGTTCAGCTATTACAAAACTAAAAAACAAGTCATTCATAGACGGTGCTCTTC
>DASQLB010000178.1:0-2085 GCA_035630235.1 Nitrososphaeraceae archaeon
TCAGTTCCCCATTTTGTTATAAACTCACCATCACTGGTAAACTTTTGAATATTATGATTGAATCTATCGGTTATGTAAAAATTATCAAAAGAATCTTTTGTTACCCCATGTGCATGTGAAGAAAAATCACCATCTCCAGTACCTTCAGTTCCCCATTTTGTTATAAATTCACCATCACTGGTAAACTTTTGAATTCGACTATTGCCGGTATCTGCAACATATACATTTCCAAGAGAATCAATATCTATCCCTTCGGGAGACGAAAATTCTCCATCTCCAGTACCCTCAGTTCCCCATTTTGTTATAAACTCACCATCACTGGTAAACTTTTGAATTCGGTTATTATTTACATCTGTTACATAAACATTACCTTCTGAATCAATTGCCATGCTATGCGGAACCATAAATTGTCCATTTTCTGTCCCAGCTGTTCCCCATCGTAGTTGTAACTGATATTCGGAGACACTTGCAAAGGAAAAATTGGGTAGAAATATAAGTGAAGAGTATGAAAATAAAATAAAAAAAATACATATAAACAATATTAAGAAATTCATATAATTACTGAATTTTCTATATGGAATAAAAATGTATGTCTAATTTTATATAGTGTATTTTACAAAATGTATACTTGTGTTTAACTATAACGTACTTTCCAAAAATATTAATCACAACACAAGATATGATTCTTGAGAAAGGTCTTTTAGGGTATAGTACAGAATTTTACGCAGAAGATTATTTATAAATTCTTAATCGGTTAAGTGGGATAAGCCCCATAGATGTCTAACAATGTCAAAATCTCTGTTGCATCTCAAACAAGGTATATTTGTAACTGCAAATAAATATGAATATTATTTTCCATTTTATTATATACTAATTCTTTTAATGATTTTATTGAAGAATATCAAATATAAGCAGAATTATTCTTTACGAGTCTACAAAAATTTTGAATGCTATAAATTCTATTTGCTTTCATTATTTTCTATTATGTGTGTATATAATAGAAACTAGTTGTCATATAAAGAAATAGGATAACATGGTGTATCATCATCTCCTGATGCAACTAAATTTCCATTAATATCCTTACCTTCATGCAAGTTTACGTTAAATAACAAACTCTTTTCACCATTGGGAATTTTTGCAACTGCCCAAAAGATCCCTTCATAATCAGTTTTCGAAGTTACACTTGCTGGTAAATTATGATCAGGAATCACTTCAACAGTATAATCACTGTTTCCTTTTAATCCAATGGCAAGAATACGTACATCTACATTGTCACCCTTCTCATCATCACTGTTCTCATATATAGCACATTTCACATCCATTTCCAGACCATAAACAAAATGAATTTGTAATGGCAGTGATAATATTATTGTAAAATTGAAAGAGATTAGAATCATGATAAAAAATTTCCTATTTTTCTTTGTTAACATTATTATTTTTATCTAATATTTTTTAAAAAGTTACACCTAATATTAGTATTTAATTTCTTGTATTTATAAGCAAACACAATTTTTTTAGACTAAAATTATATTGATAAATCCGATCTCACAGAATAAATCTAGTAGGATTCATATTAATACTCATAATTATCATGAGCTATTATTCTAATCTTTAAAATAAATATATTCCAATAACCTTCCTACTCATCAAGTCATTAACACTTAAGGTAAGTAGACACGCGTGTTATCATGAAAAACAGTTCTACTTGTTTTATTAAAAGTAGAAGTTGAACTATTTACCTAATAATTCTGCTTTTCCAATATCAGGTTTATTTCGAAATGTAGAATGGTTAATAGCCTTTATTTTTTATGACCATAAACCATCTTCTTTCCTTTCGCAGATAATTTTTTCTACAGAAACAGGTTCCATTTATATAGAAACAAATAACAATTGGTATATTTTACACCTGTTCTCTTTTAAGATGTAAATTTGGATGTTAAATATATAAAAAAAATGGTGTAATAATGTCATTCATTCATTATCTAATGCTTGATAGTGTGAAAAATTTCATTTAAATTTAAAGGAACTCCACCAGAATCATCAAAGTATTGGCCTCCAAGAACAAAAATCCTGTCACCATAAGAT
>DASQLB010000179.1:0-10058 GCA_035630235.1 Nitrososphaeraceae archaeon
TTCTTATGAAAAAACTGCGAAATGTTGGAAGGATGTTGTAGGAGGAATAGATCCTCAAAAAATGAAAATTTCGTTTGGCAACCATGAATTTGAAGATCAGTCATTAGTAAAACAGTATATGGAATATACTAATCTTGATAAACAATATTATTCATTTGATTATAATAATGTACATTTTATCTCTATGGCTACAGAAATACCATTTGAACAAGGATCAGAACAATTTGAATTTGTTAACCATGATTTAATGAATACAAAAACAAATCCTTCAATAGACTGGATAATTGTATATTACCACGAACCGATGTATACTTCAAAGACACATCATGAAGGTTTAGAGTCATTTAGAGATCTATATCATGGTCTTTTCACTGAATATGGTGTAGATTTAGTATTACAAGGACATGTCCATAATTATCAAAGAACTTATCCTTTACTATACAATAGTGAGAGCCCTTCAAGCCCTACGATAACACAAGGCGTAATACTAAGTAATGGAAATAATAATGAAGACAATGTTTTTGTAGAGTCTGAAGGCACCATTTTTGCCATAGTTGGTACTGGTGGAGCGGAATTACACGGATTAGATGATCAATCATATTTCACTGCAAACCAGTTAGAGGAACATGGCTTTTTGGATTTAAAAACAATAAACAATGGAAAAAGTCTTGTTGGACAATTTTATTCTAATGATAATAGTATAATTAAAGACGAATTTATTATCGAAAAATCATCTCCTGATACCACTTTTGTCCGCAATACCCCAAATGATAATCCATCTGGCTTGAATGAAATTGCATATAAAAATAAATAGAAATTAATTAACTTTTTTTCCATGTACATAATCAATGATTTTTCCTTCATGTTATAGAAAAAACTATTACTTGCCTATGAAAGTAAACTTTTAATTCTTGCAACGAATGAATCTTTGGAGATCTGTAAACGTCTTTTACAAAATCTTAAAAATTCTTCATACTTCAATCTTCTCTGTTCTATTTCATTATTAGTTATTTCCTGAATTTCTTTACTAGGTTCTAATTTTTTTAAATAATCAATAGTAATATCATAATCACGAATACTTCCAAGAATATCTTGGATGTTCTGAAGAGTTTTTATCAATCTAATAGAAGTATTATTTTTATTATTATCTTTTACCAATAATTCTAAAATGTACTTTAGTTTCTTGCAATCTTTTCTTAATTCATGTAATTCTTTTATCTTTAAAGAATTTGTTATGACAATAAGGAAATTTGTATCTATTTTTGAAATTAGTCTAAAAAGAAGTTTATTATATCTTTTTTGTAATTCTTTTTCTGTTATGTCAATTTTATCAAATATTTTATTTGAATTCATATTTTTAAGAGATAAAGCAATAGTTTTTGCACCTTCTAAATTAGATTGTCTATCCTTTTTCAATAAATCAATTACAACGTTTCTTTGATCAGTTTGTGGATAGCCATTTAATTTTTCAGAAATAATATCCATATCTCTAATCTCACTATTTACTTTAAAGAATTTATTAGCTAGTTGATTATAGTCTGATAATAAACATCCTTTTCTATACCTTTTAGGTAATACTAAAAAAGCAGCGTTAAATCTCCTAACTGAAGTTCTTACATCATGAATATTTTTTTCATTAGAGTTTTTAATATAACTGTTAGTTTTATTATCGAACCTTCTTAAGTTTTCGTGTAGTTTTATTAAAAAAGCTAATAATGTCAACAATATGATATCTATTAAGTTATTATGGTTATAAAGTTACATGTAAAAACATTTATTTGATATTTTAGGTTATATTACATTTCATATTGTTTAAATGTTAAATCAATATAGTAACTTAAATTTTTAATAATAAAATAAGTAAATTGCATAATAATTTATTATGTATATATTATCATAAAAATAATATTTACATATCTACTTTATCTATATAGTTTATTTTTTTTCATCATCCTACATTATTAAACAAAATGTATTATTTGAAATAATTTGCGATTAGCAATAAAATTTCTTGGAGTATTAATGTTCGTAATTAGAATACTGCTAAACAGTATATTGTCATCTTTTATTTTAAAAGTTGTTAAAAAAATGTAGGATATGTTTTTCTTTTCTGAAACTAAAATAAATAAGAATACTTACCTTGCCTTCTTTTTTTTCAAAGTTTTCATAATTTACTAAATATTAACTTTAGAAGTTAGTAGATTATAGAAATTAATCTTAAATATTTTTCATACTCGTTATATCATTATCCAAATCTTATCAATTTAGAATTATATTTTCTTTTTTTATATTTTTAAGATCTGCTATCAAAAAATATAGTCCTATATGATAGGTATAAATAATAATAAGTTATAGTTAAAAGGATATTATTGTATTGAATGGTTTAATCAAAATAATAAATACATAAATATGGTTTAATCAAAATAATAAATACATAAATAATCTTTACAACTAGAAAATATATGGAGATATATCCTCCAATTGAACAAAGGTTTTCGCCTTTTGATTTTTATTCATCAATGAGAAAAAATAACCCTATTGTTTTTGATGAAGAAAATGAACGATGGGGAGTATATTGTTATAATGATATTGAAAAGATATTAAGGGATCATTCAAGGTTTTCCAGTAAATTTGGTCCACTTGATTTACCTCTAGGAATACCTCCTGAGTATGAAGAAAATATTCATCGTCCAAGCCTTATAAATTCAGATCCTCCTTATCATAGAAAGTTGCGTAGTATTGTTGATACATTATTTGTTCCAATAGAAATATCAAAATTAGCACCACGTATTGAGAATATTGTAAATGAACTAATTGATAAGATCATTGAAAAAAATAATAATACTACTACTAGTACAATGGACTTGATATCAGATTTTGCTTATCCCAGATTTTGCTTATCCATTACCTGCAACTGTAATTGCAGAACTTCTTGGAGTACCATTTGAAGATCGAGATACTTATCATCAATGGGCAGATGTAATAGTGGGTCTTGAAGAAAATAGCAATATTGATTACATTAAAAAAGTATCCAAAACTTTTGATGAAATGGATGTTTATTTTAGCAAATTAATAGAAGAGAGAAAGAAAAGTTCTTCTTCATCAACAAAAGATAATGATGATTATAACGATACTCTTATCGGTCGTATCATTAGAGCTAAAGTAGATGGACATTCTTTATCTGAAAGAGAAATACTTACTTTTTCCCATCTTCTTTTAAATGCTGGACATATTACAACAGTTAACCTAATAGGAAATTCGATTTTCTCGTTACTTGAGAATCCTCAAGAATTAAAAAGATTACAAGAGAATAAAAATTCATTAATCAACCCTGCAATAGAAGAGACTTTAAGATATCGATCACCAGTACAATTAGTAATTCGTATTGCAAATGATGATGTAACTTTATCTGAAGAAAAAGAAGGAGGTGGAGGAGGAAGAGAAATAGAGAAACAAGAAATAAAGATCAAGAAAGGTCAAAAGATAATATTATTTTTGGGTTCTGCCAACCATGATGAATCAGTATTTACAGATTCTGAAAGATTTGATATTACTCGTAAAAACTTACGCCATATGGCTTTTGGAACTGGAATTCATTTTTGTTTAGGGGCTCCTTTAGCTAGACTTGAAGGACAAATAGCATTAAGAATACTTCTTGAAAGATTTGATAATCTTCAATTTGATTTTGATTATAGTGATAGACAAGATCTATATACTAAAGTTACTCCACTCAAAAGTTCTCTTTTCCTTGGATTATCACACTTGCCAATACGTTTCCAACCTAAGAATAGACAAAAATAAAATTTATTAAACTAAGAACAAAAACTAAAGTTATCTATTGTGATTTTCCCATCTTATAGAAAATAAAATATTTTAATAAAAATGAGAATCCTTATTTACTTTTGCCACGATGTACATGTATGTGATGAAAGACAGAAAGAATGGAGCGGAACTTAAACAATGAATCGATATAATATTAGTGCGTTAGTAGTGGCAATAATAGTACTATATGTTTTTTTGGTTTTACAGCATATTTCGATAACCCCTCCTGGTCTTAATAAGGTATGGTCACTACAACAAAAAGACAAAGACATGCTTGTACTTGGTCTTCATTCACCTGAATTTACATTTGAAAAGAATTATACCAATATCAAGGGTGCTGTCCAAAGATTTGGGATAACTAATCCTGCAATATCAGATACAACGATAGAAAATCATACCGTAACTATGAAAATCAATGCAACTCAGTTCCAGCACATTGACAAGTCACAATTCAAAAAGGCACCTGAATTTGTTCAAATAAGTGGCTACATCAATACACCTAATAATAATCCGCTAACACTTTCATCTCTTAAAGGAAAAGTAGTTTTAGTATACATTTGGACATACACTTGCATTAACTCGATTCGTCCTATGCCGTACATTGACGATTGGAATCAAAAATATTCTAATAATGGTTTAGTCATAGTTGGTCTTCATTCACCTGAATTTACATTTGAAAAGAATTATACCAATGTGAAGGCTGCTGTCCAAAGATTTGGGATAAGTTATCCTGTAATACTGGATAGTGACCATGGAACTTGGGATGCTTATGGAAACCAGTATTGGCCTAGGTTTTACTTGATTGATACTCAAGGAAATATAAGATACGATCACATAGGTGAAGGTAGTTATGATCAAATAGAAAAAGCAATTCAGTCGCTGCTAGCAGAACGTGCTGCTCTAATGGGTGCAAAAGAGATAAGCTTCAATACAAAACCAACTACAGTAATTAAACCAGAAAGTCTGCAATATGTAGATTTAAGCCAAAGCACAACACCAGAAATATACATAGGGTATGATAAGGCGAGAGCCCCGATCGGAAATCCTGAAGGCTTCCAACCAGGTCAGACAATTTCATACACAATTCCATCTAATACACATTTCAAACCTCATACAGTATATCTTGAAGGCAATTGGAAAAATAACCCTGATAATATGCAATTACAAAGTGATACAGGGCGCATTGTTTTGACATATTATGCAAAATCTATAAATATAATAGCAGGAGGAAAGGGTGGAGGATCTGTTTTTATTGATGAAGGAGCAGAAGAAGCATCTGCGATGTCAACAACGAGAGTATCAAACAAATCGCTAGGAGAGGATCTATCACCTGATGGTAGTTTCAGCATTGACGGACAAAGACTATATAATTTAGCTATACATAACAACTACGCTGCTCATTCTATTGTAATTGATGTTAAAGGAAAAGAATTTCAATTCTATACCTTTACTTTCGGGTAATTCCTGGGAGCAGTACATTAAACTCTATACAACAGCTAGGACTAGCTACAAATGTGCATGGTATTATAGTTCCATTTCTAGGACACAGTATTCCAGGAGAGCGGCCAGAATTTGTAGTAAAACAGTTTGTCGATTTCTTTGGTGGTGCTAACACTGATAAATAATAGTTATATCTCTTCTAATTCGTTAGCGTGACTAGTCTGATGTTCGCTACCACCACCGCATACTTCCCAGCGACTCTGATGGACGATCACGCCGTGGGATCTGAGTGTCAAGGCTATGGACACAAACAAATGTGAGTTCTCCAATTATGTGCCCTCCCGTCCGGACCGAAGAATTCCTCGAGTTTCTCGCCAAACAGGGGATTCCATTTGAGCAATTCAAACAGGCACAACAGCCGGTATCAGAGGCACATAACCGCCAAGAAACGCCACTATTTGCAGCAAGTATTGAGCGTGCTGCTCTAAAAAGAGGTGATAATGACAACTCCTGACATCTACAACCTACGCCACAGACGACATTCCATATAGAGTCTTGGAATATTTTTTGCAGTTTTATAGTCTAGTAATTCTTTTTCTTGATTGTATTTGTTGGTATTGTTAATATTCTAAAACCCTTGTTGTTGTTATATTTGACTTTTATTTAAAATATATATAATTACTACCATATTTATTAGCAACTACTTAATTAAATTTAACAATGAATGAAAAAGACAATAAATCTTCGTTTTATTTTTCATTTTGTTTTATAACAGTATTTTTTACTATTCTTGTTGCAATCTTCATAGTTATTGAGTCACCAATATTAAACACAAATTATATTGCATTAGCACAACAACAACAACAACAGCAGCAGCAAATGAATAAAGTTGAGAGCAATAATCAAACATTATCTTTTGCTAAACAACAACCATCATCTTCTATTGAAGGTTTATCTTTTGATATTGATAATGTGACCTTTTCACATCATATGGCTTCTGTCAATGGAATTCAAATGCACTATGTAATTGGCGGTAAAGGAGATCCTGTTGTTCTGTTGCATGGTTGGCCAGAAACATGGCATGCATGGAGACACATAATGCCAGCTTTGGCCAAAAATTATACTGTTGTTGTCCCTGATCTTAGAGGATTAGGTGATTCTTCAAAACCGGTTACGGGATATGATGGTAAGACTACTGCAGAAGATATATATCAATTAGTATCTCAATTGGGATTTAAACAAATCTTTTTGATAGGTCATGATATAGGAGCACAGACAGCTTATTCATATGCAGCAGTTCATCCTAACAATGTAAGTAAACTAGTGGTCATGGAACTAACTTTTCCAGGTTATGTGCCACCACCATCTCCTAGTGGTACTGGACGTTGGTGGGTTTCTTTTCATCAGACACCGGACATACCAGAAGTTCTTGTACAAGGTAAAGAGCAGGAATATCTAACTTGGTTTTATAAAGAGCTTGCATACAATCCATCAGCTATTACCCATGCCGACATAGATGAATTTGTCAGTCACTATTCTGCTCCAGGTGGTATGCGAGCTGGTTTTGAGTATTATAGATCTTTTCCACAGGATGCAAAAGACAACATTGAATTAGCAGCTACAGCCAAGCTTACAATGCCAGTACTTGTTCTAGCTGGTGATATAATTCCAGCTTTAGGAGGAGACGTTCCTGGAAGCATGACATTAAATTCTATACAAGCTCTCGGTCTAGCTACTGATGTACAAGGTATAATAGTTCCATATTCAGGTCACTGGATTCCAGAAGAACAACCAGATTTCTTACTAGACCAACTTTCAAAATTCTTTGTAAATAGTAATAATGATATTAAGTAGAGTATCTCATAACATAATTCAATTCTTCTTTGACATTCGGGTTCACTTACAAAAGCAAAAAAGATATTCGTAGTGGAATCTCTATGTAGTATGGTTCTATTTATATTATATTTAGAACTTATTATTAGAAACTTTTTATAATTCTTTATAAAAATAAAGATTTGTTAATAAAAATTAAAATAACTTTTGAAAAATATAATATTTTTGCTTGGCAATTTTTAATACAAAATTTCAAGATAAAATATCCTTATTGATGAATCGATTGATCAAATTATTATTTAAAATAAGTTTAAATAATAATATTTTTATAAATAATTAATGAAAATAGAAAAAAACTTAACTCTTTTATTATTATTGTTATTTTCATCGACATCAATTCTTATTACTAATATATCATTATCTACATCTGTTTATGCACAACAAAATCAAACAGAAACAAAAAATCAAATACTTGAAGCAGCAAAAGGTCCTGCTATTCCTTCGAAAGGATATCTAGTTGAAGAAGTCCGTGATGGGTTATTTTGGGTAACAGAAGGTGCTTATAATACAATATTTCTAGTAACAGACAAAGGTGTTGTAGCAGTTGATGCTCCTCCTACCATTGGTAAAAATTATCTTAAAGCTATATCAGAGGTAACTGACAAACCTATTACCCATGTAATATACAGTCATGCCCATATAGACCATATTGGTGCTGCAGGAATGTTTCCAAAAAATGCTGTTATTATAGCTCAGCAGGAAACTGCTGCAGAATTACAAAGAGCTAAAACGGTGGCCACAAATGCTTCTATGGTTCCGTCCATACCTACTGAAACCTTCTCAAATAATTATACTTTGCAGATTGGAAACCAAACCCTTCAACTAGACTATTATGGAGATAATCATGACCAGGGTAACATATTCATTTATGCTCCAAAACAAAAGGTGCTTATGCTAGTTGATATAATATTTCCAGGCTGGGTACCATTTCCATATCTTGCAGTATCTAAAGATATAGCGGGTTATATCAAAGCACATGACATAGTCCTTAACAATTATGATTTTGATACATTTGTTGGGGGACATCTTACTAGACTTGGAACAATTAATGATGTAATAGTACAAAAAGAATTTATCTCGGACTTGGAAAAAGCAGCTGGAAAATCTAACAATGAAATTCTTTTTAGCGATATTGCAAAACAAGTAGGAAGTTTTGATAATCCTTGGTTGATTTTTTCAAAGTATATTGATACTGTCAACGAAAAATGTGTACAAGATATGTTGCCAAAATGGGAAAATAAACTAGGTGGTGCACCAGAAGTAATGTCGACTCTTTGCTTCGCTATGTCTCAGGCTGGAAGGATAGATCCTACTGTACAGGCATTGTTGCAAAATAGTACGTTTGTGTACAAATAACATATCTCTTATTTTTTTATTTTATCTTCATAATCTTTACAATATCATAAAATATATTGCGATGTTCCTTCCTGACTATATGAGAAATAATAGTTCTTCAGAATATTATCAAAATAATAATTTGAATAATACTAGTTAAATAAAATGGATAATAATCAAGATAAAAAAAATAAAAATGAAGAACGTCATGCAACGTGGTTAGAGCTTTTCTATGACCTTGTTTTTGTAGTAACAATTTCACAATTATCTCACTATTTATTGCATGAAATATCTTTATCAAATTTTTTAGGATTCTTGTTTCTCTTTATACCAGTTTGGTGGTCTTGGATAGGTACAACATTCTTTGCTACTAGATTTTATTCTGATGATTTAGGACATAGACTCTTGTTGCTATTGCAAATGGGAGGAGCAGGTGCTATGGCAATCAATATTTCAGGTGCATTTAACAATAATTTTTCAGGTTTTGCATTATCTTATGCATTTATGCGTTTAATACTTGTAATAGAATATGTCCGTGTATTTAGAACTATTAAATCTTCAGAAACTGCTAATCCCTTGGTAAAAAGATACATAATTGGTTTCTCTATTGCAGCAATAATTTGGTTAGTCTCTGCTTTTGTTCCCATAACAGAAATACGTTTTGCATTATGGGTTATTGGCTTAATAATTGACTTTGCTACTCCTATTAGTACTAGTAAATTAACTTCAAAATTTGCACCTCATATAACTCATTTACCAGAACGAATGGGCTTGTTTACGCTTATTGTATTGGGAGAATCAATCGTTGGTATAGTTAATGGAATGACTGAACAGATTTGGGATGTTTATTCAGTGATTGAGGCATCTTTGGGATTATGTATATCTTTTAGTCTTTGGTGGTTATATTTTGATAGTACCGGAAGATTACCTATACAAATTCTCAGAGAAAAAGGAAGAATTTCCTTATACTTAATCTGGTTATATACACACTTTCCATTGGTTGTTGCAATAACAGCTGTAGGAGTTGGCATTAGACGTTTAGTATCAAGTGAGCAACATTCTGTATTATCTAACTCGGATTTATGGCTAATTTGTGGTTCAGTAGCTATATCATTAATTTCTCAGAGTGTATTACATTTGATTTCTATAGATCAAGATACTCATGATTTTACTCGTAGAAAAAAGTTTGCAATTTCCAGGATAGTTTCAGCTATCGTAATCATTAGTATTCCTATTCTATTAAATAATTATGGCATACCAATTATAGTAGCATCTGTAATCACTGGAGTATGTGGATTCCAAATAGTCTTCGATCTAAAATCTCATCCTCACCATAGAATTTTTAAATTATAGATATGAATCATAAAACACTTTAAAGTGTAACCTATGAATCCAATGAATTTGTTAATTTAATCGATTAATTATGATTAAAGGCAAAAATGAATATAGAATTATTAAAAAAATTACCTACTTAAACAATCCAACTTAAAATTTAAGTTATTAATATGTCTTATTTGATATATTTCAATAATTGTAATGAAACATCAAGTAATCATTCCACAATTTTT
>DASQLB010000180.1:0-2498 GCA_035630235.1 Nitrososphaeraceae archaeon
GCAAAAAGAAGCAATAGTTATTGAAATGCTTAAGGAAGGAAGACCAATTCGAGAGATAGCAAAGGCAGCTCAAAAGTCATTCTCAGATATAGGTGAAATCAAAAGGAGAGTATTAGGAGAGTCTACATCATATAAAAAGAAGAAAAAACTATCTAAAGTTGCCCAAGCATTAGAACTATTCTCTAAAAATAAAACACCAGTAGAAGTTGCCATAGAATTAGATATTGATCCAAAATATATAGAGAAAATTTATCTAAATTATTTAGGTCTTCGTGGATTAACTCAGCTAGTAAAAATTCACCAAGAGTTAGGAAATTATTTATTAGATTTCATTAGCTTTTATTGGTCAGTCATAGAGATTGGAGCCGATAATAAAAAAATAAAAGAAATTCTTGATGTAGCAAATAGAGTGACTGATTTAAATCTAGCAATAAAAAATAGACAAAATGAAAGGAAAAACCTAGATATACAAATAGTACAAAAGAAACAAAATTTGCAATATCTTGATAATCAAATAGAAGACGCCACTACCATTCTCTATACTGTGTATTCAAATATTGAAAACTTACGCAATGAAGCTAATAATTTAATAACACAATTACAAAATCTAAAAAAATTAATAAAAGATATAGAAAATGAAGATGAATACAAAAATTTAGAAAAGAAAGTAGAACATATACTTATGAAAATAATTGATGACAAATCAATCAATTTACCTTTGATTCTAATTACTGTTTTCGAAGCTCTTAGAAATGATCCAACAAAATATGACATTATTTTTAATTATTTAGATGTATTCAAAAATGATAATGTTAATGGTGAAGATTTACAGTCAAAGGAGAACTATGTGTTTTTTAACAATATGAATTTGTTCCAAGAGATTAATAAAATTATGAAAAAATCACTTAAAATATATACTAATAAAATAATTTCAACTTTTACATGATTAACAAAAAAATCTGTTACATCAATTTTGGTTATTTTTTCAAGGTCCTTATAATGAACAAATTCGTTAAATAAAGATATGATCTTAATATAAGTTAAAGTAGTGTTGATCCTGACATTATTGTTATTATATTCCGTTATCAAAAATTCATAAAAAATCTTTGCACTTTGTAAATTAGTAGAAGACGTCTTTTTAAAAAATGATTGACAGAATAGAGGATGAGTTTCTTTGCATAGATATTCAAGTTTTTTTTCTAAACCTGCAACTACTAGAGCTAAATCCCTTATCATTATCAATACTATTGACAATATTATCAGTGTTTGCAAAACTATGAATCATAACTTATTGTAGATAGTTTGCTCTTCTTTATAAAAATAGATATAATATCATGATTAGAATGGATGTTATTGATACTAATATCATTCATTTTAATGCTTTTAAATAGAATT
Organism: Nitrososphaeraceae archaeon; assembly: GCA_035630235.1. GTDB lineage: Archaea > Thermoproteota > Nitrososphaeria > Nitrososphaerales > Nitrososphaeraceae > TH1177. The sequence continues at coordinate 1,396 of DASQLB010000180.1, forward strand.
TTTTTCTTTCAACTTATCCATAACTTATAAATAAAATTATACATACTATATTATGAGGTAATTAAGCCTCGTAGGAATCAAATGTCAAATTGTTGGTAGCCCGACAACAACTGGCCTAAATATCTTCCAAGAGCTATCAACATTTATACAAATTTTTTGTTAGTATTAGCTGGTTTTAGATAATTACGACATTTTATTCGGTATTGCAATTTTCCATATTGTATTATTGTTTAAAAAAGAAAATGATCTAGGGACTTGAATTGTTATAATGGGTTTAAAAGATTCAAATTTGGAAAAGTTAGGAAGAAAAAGAAAGAAGAAAAAACCGGATTCAATTGAACATTCTAATCCATAGAAAATAAATATTTTTTAATAATGTTTTTCATAGACCAAATTGCATACTAATAGTATGTAAGATATGAAAATAATGTCATTATAATACTTTTAATCAATTCATAACTTACAAATTGCATTGTATTGATTACCTACTAAAACTACTACAAAAATAGTATTTGAATAAGAAAATTCATAACCAAACTAGATCCATTAGTAAATTCAAATCATTGTCATTGTAGTTCGCTAATACATGTATGTTATAATCTGGTACTCCAGCTGGAATTAAATAGAGAACATAAGGTAAAAGTTTCAGAACTGCTATCATCTGTTATAACAGATAAGCAATATCAAACTCAATCATAAAATACATTAATAAATAAAAAATACTCCAATCAATTTTTCTTTTCAGCCAAAATGTTGTTTAAAATATCTTGTGTTTATTTTATCCTGCTTATTTTTGCCTTTGTTTAAATCGTATTTTTTTATAATATGTCTCTTCTCACAAGATGTGATTTCAATCCTTTTTGTCTATTTTACTTCCGATTGCATCCTAACTGAAATAAGGTTCTATCTCCTTTTCTTCTAAAGTATTATTCAAATATTAAAGTTATAATAGTTACAGTGATTGAGTCTAAAGAAATTTGGAATAAAAGTATAAAGAAATAATACAAACCATTAGTATTATTTAGTAATTAAAATGCCAGATTGTGAAATGTGTGGTAATAATTCTGACAAATGTTATACTGTTGACTTGTCAATTACTTCTG
>DASQLB010000181.1:0-17568 GCA_035630235.1 Nitrososphaeraceae archaeon
CGAACCTGGTGTAGATTATGAAGATCCTAATTTAAACCCATTGATATGTGACCTGTGCAAAGAAACCTTTGATAGTTTAGATAAATTAGGTGATCATCAGAAAAAAGTACATAGTATGTAATCAAACAAGACTAAATGTTGATAACTAGAAATATTATTATTGCATATCAGAGATACTAAAACTATTTTTTTCTATAAGAATATATAGACTTAAACATCTATAAAAAAAAGAAATATGATTTTTTTATTGAATAAAAAAGGGTCTGTAGATGTAACACCAAATTAAGAATTAGTAAAAATAATTAAAATTTAATATTGTATGAAGATTTTCTGAGACGTTTATTCTTTTGTTAAGTTAAATTGTAAAAGATGCGCCTTTGTTCCCTTTACTTGATATATCGATTAAAATTGAAAGAAATAGAAAATTAAGTTAAATTGTAAGATAATCCCTTATCTTTAATTTCTTGGTTTAAGTTTACTAACGACTTCTAAATAACTAGAATTCCTTAGATATAAGAAGAAAAGAAGTATGTTTCTATAGAGAATTTAACACAAATATTTTATTCTGATTAAATCTACAAATAAAGGACACAGTCGCATTCATATAAAACGAACCTATTATTTGATTAGATCATCAATAATTCTGGTAGGGGTCTGTATTGAACCAATCTAAATCTCCAGAATTTAGATTTCGAAAAAAAACAGTCAGTTTACACACTGTTATATCAATAATGGACGCATTATTATGAAAATGTTGATATTGGTATCGGGTTTTATACCAACTCGGATATTTATGAGCTAAAAAAACTAATCATTCAAATTTGTTAAATCTGTTCAAATGATCAATTTGGATTCATCAATTGAATTATTCTTCGGAACAGTACATTCATGAGTCTCAGTATTTCATATCTTTCTATAGTATTCGAAAATCCTCCTTTACTGTGATAAATACGATGTGTGTATTTGTTCTTTCTATATATGGCATCGATAAATCTTTTTTTACAAAATTACTTAGGTCTTTTCTATTCCTAAACTTTGCAACAATTACCATATCAGTTAATCCAGTAATATCATAAATTGCACATACATTTTGGTATTTTGATATAATTTTTTCTACTTCACCTACTTTATTTTTAACAGCAGTAACTTCAATAATGGCTGTTAAATCGTATCCCAATTTTTCATGATCTAGTATTGCTGAATATGATTTGATAATATTATTATTTTCAAGTTTTTCTACTCTTGATAGTACAGTGGGAGGAGAAACTCCAATTTGTTCAGCAATTCCGCGATATGATAATCGGGCATCCGAAATTAATTTTTTTAAGATCTTTATATCTACCTCATCAAGATACATTGTAATCAAAGTTAATTTTACCGCTTCTACTTGACATATAAAAAGTATTTAACATTTTTGGCTGTTATATATTAACAAAAACCTAAATTTACTTTTATATCTAAGAATTGTTTTATAATATTATTAAATATTAAATACATTATTTAAAAAATTTTTGATCATATTTTAATTGATCTAAAAATTATCAAAAATAAAAACAGTGATGATTCGTTTACGAAAATATGTTTACTTTTATAATATATGTTATAAATATCCCATATTTACAATTACATTTTTTAATGGAGATATTTTGAATTTTTCTTATTATTTGTTAAGAAATAAATAATAATATCTCTCAAACGTTAATCAAATCAATAATATACTTTATATTTTAGTATGTCAACAGTATTATATGCAGATAGCTCAAGCAAATTTAGATCAAAATAAAAAACAGATAGAAGTAATAAATGAAATAGAACAATCAAAGATAAAATGGATTAGGTTGAATTTTTGTGATCCATTTGGTTTCTTACAACAAATAAGTGTCCACAGTGACGAGATAACAGAAGAAGCATTTAGAAATGGTATTCCTAGATTAGATGGTAGCTCCATCAAAGGGTTTAAAGAAATTCAAGAGTCAGATATGATACTCAAACCAGATCCATCTACTTTTGCTATTTTGCCAAATTATTTTGATAAAGATCATCACAATAAAGATAACACATATACGTCTAGAGGCGGACGAATGTTTGTAGATATATACGAAGGCTTTAATGGAACGCGTTACACGAGAGATCCTAGGTTTATCGCGCAGAAGGCTGATCAAATTGCAAAGAACAAAGGTTTTGAGAAAACCTATTGGGGCCCTGAATTAGAATTTTTTGTATTTAACAAAATAACATTGTTGCCATCTCCTATGTCAGCAGTAAATTGCTCTGGTGGTACTGGATATTCTATTGAATCTGCTGAAGCTCCATGGGGTAATGGTAATGGAACAGGTGGAGGATACACGATTCCTTTTAGAAGTGGGTATTTTCCAGCACCTCCTGCAGATAGTTTGACAGATTTTAGGGATGAAGTGTCTGATGTGTTACATCAACATTTTGGAATAAAGATTGAAGCACATCATCACGAAGTGGCCACTGCAGGACAATGTGAAATACAAATGTCATTCGATCAGCTTGTTCCTATGGCAGACCAAGTAGTTACTTACAAAAAAACAGTAAAGGAAACTGCTGCAAAACGTGGAATGGTTGCAAATTTTATGCCAAAACCAGTTGCACTAGATAACGGATCCGGAATGCATGTTAGTCAAAGTCTGTGGACAAGGAACAAAAACGAAGAAGTAAACCTATTTTATGATGCAGCAGACGAATACGCAGAATTGAGTCAAACAGCACTTTACTATATTGGGGGATTAATAGACCATGCTGAGGCACTATGTGCTTTAACAAATCCTACCACAAATTCATATAGAAGATTAGTGCCAGGATATGAAGCTCCTATCAATGTTGCATGGAGCAAGATGAACAGATCGGTAAGTATCAGAATTCCTGCTCATTTTAGGAAAATGAAAAGAAGAAAGAGGATCGAGTATAGGACACCAGACCCTAGTTCCAATATCTATCTTGTCGAGGCCGCATTATTACTAGCTGGGATAGACGGTATTAATAAAAAATCTTCGACTCCTGATCCTGTCGATGAAGATATTTATAAACTCTCGGAACAGAAAAAAAGAGAATATGGAATTAAAAAATTACCCACATCTTTACAAGACGCGATAGAGTCATTAGAATGTGACACGGAATTTTTAAACCCTGCGTTCACAAATGATTTTATCGATATGTATTGCGATATTAAAAAAGATGAACATGCAAAAGTTGCTTCGATTCCATCACCAAGAGAATTCTACATGTATGGAAATGTCTGATAATTATTACGTTAATAAATTTGGATAATCACCATCATGCCATATTCAAAAGATATATTGGAACTTAAAAGACATATTATACGAGCAGCTGAATCATCCCAAAGCTACTTTGATCTAAATAGACTGATAGTTGACGTAAGAAAAGTAAACGATTCAGAAATTCCATATTCAGGTCTAGGAGCTCGATCTCCAAATGATTATTTTCCTTCTATTAAAATAATTGGATCACAACTAAGAACAAAAAATAGTGATACCACCGCATACAATAACATTGATACTGCATTCACATTAGGAGGAAGGTATTCAAGCAATATCATAACCTCAGACGTACCATTTTTTGTTTCAGGTATGAGCTACGGATCCTTAAAACTTCCTGCTAAAATAGCTCTGCATCTTGCTTTGAATAGACTTGCTAAAGAGGGAATAAGAGTAGTAATGAATACAGGTGAAGGTGGAGCATTACCCTGGGAACTATACGGCTCAAAAGAATCATGGTCAAATGTTTCTAAGAAAAGACACGAGAATATAATAAATTATGCTGATCGATTATTGAAAGAACACGGCTTAGATTCCATAGATAGGGATAATCTCTTTTGTCGTTTATATCCAATAATTACTCAGTATGCATCAGGAAGATTCTGGAAAGATCCTAGTTATCTCTTGAATGCTGATGGTATAGAGATAAAAATTGGTCAAGGTGCAAAGATAGGTCATGGCGGATTATTACCAGGTCCTAAGGTTACAGACTTAGTTGCTGAAAATAGGGGAATCCCATCATATAAAGCAGCTCATTCACCCTCAAGGCATCTTGATATTTTGGGTCCTGAAGACTTGGTAGCAAAGATTCTGGAGTTACGAGAAATCACTGATTGGCGAACTCCGATAATTGTAAAGATTGGATGTTCTCGCATATATGATGATATTGAAATTATTCTCAAGTCATATGCCGATGCAGCGTCAATTGATGGTTTTGTTGGAGGAACTGGTGCTGCTCCATGGGAACTTCGAGATATTATTGGAATAAATACAATACCATCTCTTAAACCTTCAAGAGAAGCAATTGACAATTATTACTCAAATGAAGAAAGAGATGAATTTAAATTAATAGTGCATGGTAGTGTATGGGATTCGGAAAGAATTGCAAAGTGTATCGCGTTAGGGGCTAATGGTGTTGGTATAGGAACAGGATTTCTTCTATCAATGGGGTGTACTCTTGTACAAGATTGTTATACAAATGCATGTCCAGCTGGGTTAACTGGTTCTCATGAAAAATTGGATATACAGACAAGTGTGAATGGAATAGTAAATTATGTTAAAGGAACATTACTTGAACTCAAAAATATCGCTGGTTCAGTAGGAAGAAAAAGTATTCATGATCTTAGGAGAGAGGATCTTGTTGCAACTGATGAGCTGACTAGCATGATTAGTGGATTGCCATTAGTGGACGGTCAGACTTTTAACGGTTCAATAAATGAAGTCGTCAAGAAGGTTATTGATAAAAGGAGAACCTAGTAATTGATAGATAATAAAGAAGACGAGAACTGGAGAACGACTAATCAAATTGAATGATGCAAACAAATTCATCATTAGAAAAGCTGTATTGGAGCTCGCTAAGACAGGTAAACCGCGATCTACTTCAATAGATGATGATGTGAGAAATCTTCATAACATGAATTCTAAAATAATAAATCTATGGGATTATGTAACTGCAATAGGAGCACAATTGTCAAGGCCACCTTATGACCCTTATAGAGAAACAATAAGCCTAAACGTATCCATTGGAAGAAAAAGACATAAAAAAGTTAATTTGGATATACCTTTGCTTATATATGGAAATACTGCAATTCAGTATAATTCTATAGAATTTGTACATCTTGCATTAAATCGACTTGCTGAAAAAGGAAATGTATTAGGGTTAATTTCAGAAATTGAAATAAATACCATCTACGATGGTAAAAGAAAGTATCCATTATTCAAAAAAATACCTTTTTCTAATAATGATAGTTTGGAAGATTACAAAAAATCTTCTCCAGAAGGATTAGTCATAGAATATAAAGACGAAACATCTTTGAAGTTACTCCAGAATTTTAGGAAAGAGTTTGATGGGCCAATATTGGTAGATGTCAGTGAAATTTTTCCGTTCCATATTAAAACTATACTAGGGGAGGGAGCAGATGGTATTATAGTAGATACAGAAAAGGTTATAAAAATTGAAAGATACAAAGGAAAACATGCAATAGCAGTGATTCATGATGCAAAGAACGCTATAGATGATTATTACAAAGGAAGAGAAGCAAATAATGATGATTATGATAATGATGATAACGCAATATTGGTAATAGCAGGAGACGTGAACAGTGCAGGAAAGATTGTAAAAGCAGCAGCATTAGGAGCAAATGTCATAGGATATTCTACAAGTATGCTGATAGCACATTCTCACATTTATTCTGAAAAAACCTCTAACGCTAGTTCAATTGCAGAGGATGTGTATAGCCATATGATAGGAACAAAAGGTGAAATTAAAGGAATTCCTGCTGCTTTAGGATACAGTGATTTTCATAATTTGTCTCCTTCTGATTTACGTACATCAAGTATAGATGCCAGTCTACAAGGTGACATTCAACTTGAAGGTCTAGACAAAACCTATAAGGAGATGATAGAGGAGGTTATTAACGAGTACGTAAATGATAAAGGGATACAAAAATTAGATTCTTCCGAAACCCAAGAGGTTCTTAGATCTATAGTAGGGAAATAAACATGTGTGGAATATGTGCTATAATGATGGACAATCATAACAAGGATTTTCCTATAGGATGTCTTCTTTATAAAATGATGGAAAGCCAGCAGATTAGAGCTCAGGATAGTACCGGTGTGGCCATTTTTAATAATGGAGAAAATCAAGACTTTTACAGAATAGATTATTTTAGAAAAATTGATGGCATGTACAATTCATTCACAGAAAAGGTATCTCCAGAGAGTTTGGATAAAGCTTTGTATGAACTAACTCAAAATCCCAATATTGTTATCACAAGTGTTGCAAAAGAAATGACCCTTCTAAAAGATATTGGGCTGGTTAGGGACCTTGAAGCAAAATATAAAATAAGGTCTATTCAAGGGACCCATGGGATAGGCCATCTGAGAATAGCAACAAGTAGCAGAGTTACTGCAGATAATGCCCATCCATTCAGCACTATAGCAATGCCTGATATAGCAGTTGTACATAATGGAGAGATAACAAACTACTTCAAATTAAGGTCGTCTCTTGAACTTCAAGGATATCGTTTATTTACTAGGTGTGATTCTGAGGTGATTGCCGTTTTCATAGCTGATCAGCTTTTGAGACATGGTGACCTAGAAAAGGCTAATAATGAATTAATAAAAAATGCAGACGGCCCATTTACCTATATAGTTGCTACGCCCGAGTCTATTGCGATAGTAAGAGATAAGTTTGGAGCAAGAAAGTGTATTTTCGGATATAACCCAGGAAGTAATGACTATCCTTCATTCTGGGCAATGGCTACTGATTTATCTGCGTTGGATTCTGTAGGAGCAACGTTTCATGTTGAAACTCCCCAACCTGGAAAACCAAAAATATTTTACAGAGATGAAATTCAGATCCTTAACTAATCAACTCAAGCAGATAACTTTTTTTTCAAAACAAATTTTTACTATTATTAATAGGACAACGTAATATCTGTTTTACAAACCTTGTGGCTTGTTCTATCATAATTTAATGAATACACAAAGAAATAATATCCATAGTACAGAGTTTGTAAAATTTTCTCTTCACTATTTTGAATGGATATACATGATTAGAAGTGACCATTTGTAGGTCTAGAGATTATATTCATTTATGTATATAATAATACCGTAGCTATGTAAGATCGTATACTATGATATACAATTTTTAAAAATTGTTGTTCTAGGTTTGTCTACATTTATTCTAAAGTCAGTGGTATAAATTTAATTTATTGAGAGGATACAGAAGAAGGAGAAGGGAGAAGGAATTTATAGTATAATTACAATGATAATATTAAGTTTCTATAGATTAATATTTTTTTTGAATTTTAATTTCTATTTTTATGGAATTAACTTTACTAATTTTTAGACTTTATTATTGTAGCCATGATATAGGTATTTAAAATTTGATAATAATAAGAATGATGGAATAATCTCATAATTTTGTAATTTTTTAAAATTCAAAGTTGTTTTTTCAATTAAAAACATATTATAGCTCGGATTTTACATCTTAAATAATTATCCAACTGGACTATTATAATGTTTTCATCTCATCATGTAGACAATCTAAATTTTTTCCTGCTCTTAAAGGATATCAGTCAAAAATAATAAGATACAATACATTCAAGTATAGTTGGTTGTTTTATATCTATTATTGTTATAGAATAAAAGATATATCTGTAACTTTGCTAAATATTGGAGATATATTGTATATTCTAGATATTGATGAAATAAGATCAATTGCTGATTCTATTGGCTCTAGTACATCGAATCCAGAAGATCAATTTGAACGACTTAATAATGTATTATATAAAGAATTTAAAATAAATCTCCCTAAAGGACTAAAAAAGGCTTCTTTAGAAAAATTCAAAGATATAATCAGTTCACCATTGGTATATGAAAGAGCAGTGAATTCCATTCTAAAAAGAAAAATAATCGAAGGCGAAAATAATATCACTATAAAAAACCCTAAAGCTCTTTACAGAATTGGAATTCTCAGTTTCAGAGAGCCAATAAAACTAGATTTAATAGTAGAGGGAAGTGTTGGAAATTTTTTTGCATCTGGCTGCAATTTTAATGGAACTTGGACAGTAAAAGGTCATGCTGAAAATGGATTGGCCGATAAAGGCTATAGTGGAAAAATAGTAGTTGATGGTTTGGCTACAGAACTTGCTGGACAGAACAATCAGGCTACTGAAACTAGTAATGGTGTAGATATTTTAGTCAGAAAGGGATGTATGGAAAGAGCTATGGGTCAGGCAAGAGGAGGGAGTTTGATAACATTTGGAGCAGGATATAATTCGGGGCTATACATGTCTGGAGGAATATTACTAAATCTGGGAACACCTGGAAAAGCCTTTGGTCCAGGAATGGTTGGAGGTACTATTTATTCTCCTAATGGAACTACGGTTGGAGAAGGAGCTACAATTCAAGATTTGAATAAATTAGACTATAAAGTTATTTTATCCGTACTAGTAAAATTTAAAGCGGAATTGGGTATTGAAGGACTAAATAGATTTTCCCCTGAAAATAATACCTTGTCCATTACAAATAACGGAAATAGCGAGGAATATAATTTTAAAAATTTTATAAAAATTAACTCGACTGAATAAAATTAAAGGATTAAAAATCCTTATAACAGACATATAATATAGTTATCGCACAGTATTAATTTTCTTCTACTTAATATAATATTGAAATAAAATTTCTTATTACCATTAATATAGAAGGGCATTTCTAATTCATCTGGTATCACTAATTACAAAAAGATTCGTTATGATATTTTTGTCTATTTTGAACTTTAAAATACATGACTTTAAGATTTAGAAATAAGAAAACATCAATAAAGAATAAATCTTACTTTAAATATCTTTTCGATAATGGAAAATAAGATCAATAATAGCAGTGTAATATCATTATCTCTGCTAACTTTAATATCTTTCATGATATTTTTTATCTTCTTTTCAGAAAGACCGGAAATTGCAGTAGCAACTATACAAAATAACCAATCAACTAATCAAATAGTCACACAAGAACAAGGAGACAATAAAAAAATTGTACAACAAGGTGTTGTCACATCATCCCCCGACCCCCTTCCTGGACATGAAGCACATCAAAGTGTGACAATACTACGCTTAAAAGGTGATAATACTATTTATGAAGGTACACTATCATTTATTGCTTCTAAACCAGTTGAGGTCCAAATAATATATAGGAATATGACATCAGCAAGTAATAGTCAACCTCCTCAAATCTCTACACAATTTGGTACAATGAATATTGTACCATTACCCGGTGGACAAGGTTCCGTAGTTTCATCACTAATCTTACCACAATATCCTGAAGAAGCTACTTCATTTTCTGCCTCTCTTCCATTTGCCGGGAACGGTTTAGCATTGCATAATTTAGCGGGAGATGAATTTGTCGCAACATACACTGTAGTTGCAGATGAAGTTGGTCCAGCTGAGAGGGCGGATGAGATCGTAAATCCACCCGCTGTTGAAGAAGGAGAAGAAGAAGGCAATACCGATGAGGAGAATAATGATGAAGAGAATGATAATGAGTAATAAATTACTATAGTTAATAACAATGCTCGTTGGCATCATAAATAAAGATTTTTTTATTTTTTTCAAGTTTTCATAATACATTTTGTTTATTAATAATAAATATTGTAAATAATAAATTAAAAATAAAATAGTAAAAGTGGTTTTTTTTAGAAAATACAGAAAGATCTGAATTTATTGATCTAGTCAGAGTTATTAATATAATTATAAATGGGAGTGGAATTTTTTCTAATTTCCATTAATTTCTTTCCATTAAAATTTTTAAACATAATCAATAAAAATAACTTCTAGTACATATTTATTGTAATATTGAATCAAACTACTAAATTATACACATTTGTTAGTATGGGAATTATTAGTTATCTGCTATCATTAACAGCCTTTGAAAACACTCAACAGATATATCAATTATTTATATCTTCAGATGATAACTATTTCGAAGTCTGGGCTGTTGAGGAAGAAGAAGAGGATTCCATTGATGAAAAAATTTGCAATAAACTTTTTGTTTCTGAAACATGTGAAAAAATAAAGGAAAAAAAACCAGTGGCAAAGAAGGAATTAACCGAAGAAGAAATGAAAGCAGAAGCAATTTTAAATAAATATTTGGAACCAGTTGATTCTGATAAAAAGTCAATCAATAACAGTATAAATGGTGCACCAGAGATAGGAAGTAGTAGTAGTATGACTGATAGTTCGTTAATACTTTCAAATAATTTGGGATCAACAGATATCACTAATCCCAGTAAAAAGATCAAAAATGAATTGTTAACGCCACAGCAGACCACAAACCAATCATCCGTAAAAAATCCAAATGTTTCCATAAATCCTCAAAATCTGGATAACTTTACACAAGTACAATTGGTTGATTTAATTTCAGCTGAGATTTCTAATGCCGGTCATATCAATAAAAATAAGGTTACTATGTCCATTAATGATTTTATAGGACCTACAGAAGCAAAAGGAGGGAATGTTTTGGAATATCTGAAACAGATTGCTAAGATAGTTTTAAAAGATCCATCTGGGAACATAGCTAATAAAATTATAAACCTAGCTAAAACAAAATAAGATATATCTGAATTTAGAAAAATATGTAATATAATAATAACATTAACACGATGACCCAACTTAACGACATTCTAATATTCTGGCCAGTTATTATTGTAAAATGATGCCTGATTCATTGGATAAAACAATATCTGTCTTCATCTCTTAATACTAGTGATCTCCAGCAGGTAATGCTGATGAACCATATTCTCCTTACATGTAAAAAAATCAAAATAAAGAAATTTTTTATTAGCTTATTTATTTGATTATTATAATGGCTTCAACATTTTTTCCAGCAGAATTTATCTATCTTCTTACTGTTTATTATACAGGTGCATTAATTGTCTCGATTGTAGTATTGCTAGTAACTATAAAAAAGAACAGATTTGAAGGTGAGTATCAATTATATGCAAGAATTCTTGATTCCCGAACTAAACTTCAAAATACTGATATCTTTACTAAAATGGCTCAGGAAAGTTCACTTTACATCGAGAGGTTTAAGTTAGTTGATGAACCACAAGAATACTATACTATAATATCATTAACAGATACAATTGAATTTATTTATAGAATTCACAAAAAGAAAATGATTGATAAAGAACTATGGCAAAGGTGGGAATATCATGCAAAAGGTATGATGACCATTCCAAAATTTAAAAAAGTCTGGGATGCAACAAAGAAATTTCATACACGAGATTTTATTAATTTTATGGACTCATTATAACTTCCAAACTCAATAACTATCCTAAAATGGATAATGTATTTACTTTGTATTTCAAAAATGACTGTTTAAGTAGGCATATAATTTGGATAATAAATATGCAATATCATAACGAGATAAAAATTAATTATTAAACATTTATTTCATAAATATACATTAGTGTAAAAATGATTTATTATGTAGTTTCTTTTTTGCTAATCAATAATATTACAGTATTTATTATAAAAATTTTTTTAAACAATATAACTCTAAACTTTTAGAAAATGAGAGATTAAATAATAACGATATCAAGAATCACTAACATATTTTAGAAATAATAATAACTCTTTATTTGGACAGGAACTGATTTTTAAGGACTAATCCCTATCACCCTTGGAGGGTAATTAGTTAGAATATTCATTAATACATACCCTATGAATATAATCGAAAATCCTGAACAAACATAAGAAGTAACTTTTTTAAATAAAGAAACATCGCTGTTATGTCCTCTGAACAAATTAATACATCTTTCAATAAATTTATTCTGCCTTTCTTTTGCTTTCTGAATTCTCAATTCATTTATAATAGATTTCATATATTTTAAAAAAGGTCTATTTATTTTTTCCTTTTGCATAATTTTTATTGATCTTTATAATATATTTGGGTTCTTTTAAATATTACGTATATAATTGATTAATTTTGATATAATTAATATAAAATAGTAGATTTTTTTGAATATTTTGAAGTACTCCCTCATTCAACATGTGATACCATGTAAACGAGTACAAATTTTAGAATATCTTTATGATCTATAATTAGAATTGACAAGAAATATCTAGAGATACCATTTGTTAATCTCTTTCAAGTGAAATTATAAAGAAACTTGATAATCATATTCTCCGCCATCACAAAGGATAATGAAGCAGATTGTTGAAATAATAATAGAATTAACAAGGTTATAATAGGAATTGAAAATATTTTGGAATTAAAAAAGAAGTTTTATTCAATATAAAATTCTGAAAGATGCAAGTTGACCAATATTTAAGTCAATTAATGATGATGATTCAATACATTAAAGCTGTATATTTTAGCAACATTAAGGGTTACTTCATCCATTCTCTATCTTCTAAATATCTTACAAGCCTTATCATTTCTTCTATCCTAGTTCTTCCTCCTGTTTGATTTCTGCACAATTCATAATGCTTTACAAGTTGTATATCCTCTTCCTCAGATAAGGCGTGCTTCTCTAATATCTTTTTGAAAAAGACATCTTCTTTACCAGTATGGTCGAAAACGAAGAGTGAATATGATTTTAGAAATCTGGCAACAGGTTCTTTACTTTTATTAATCCATTTCAATTCTCTAGTTTTGTTATATAGATCATGATCTATAAGGCTATCCAATTCACGTCTCAACATTTTTGCAATTCTTCTTGCAAACTCATGCTCAATAAGGAATTTTCTTATATCCTCTGAAAAACTATTCTTATACTTTGTAACTGGGAAATATGCTTTCTCTTCTTTACCATGATGAAATCCATCCACGAACTCTTCAATGACAACCGAAATTATTTGAATATCTTCAATAGGAATGTCCTGATTCATATAGAGTACATCTGAGCATCTTTTTGCAATACTACCAAGTCTTCTTACAATCAAATGCTCCTGCAGGAGGTTTTCGGTAGAACTCATCGTCTAACGAATATGAATCTTATCTCTAATATTATTTAATTAACAATTTCTTATTTGTATACTGCGTCTATACGATCATTTGCACTTCCACAGGTAATACAAAACCTTCTGACAATCTAATTAACCACTAGTATAAGAGTACAAATTGATGTATAGTGTAAACATAATAGAAAACATGAATATCATGAAAATACTCAATCTTCTAACAAAGCAGCTGAAGATATGGTCAGTACCAAAAAGAACTATAAGCAGAATGTTCAATCGTCGTCATAATCATCTACAGTCAACCCAGGGATGATCATCTTATCCTTCATTCAATAACTCATCAATTGGTTTATGAGATGATGAGGATCATGCATTCTGATTAAAATTGAGAGGTATACATTCTAAATCAACAACACTTCCAAACCTAATTATTGGTTAAACACCACCATAATGTATCTTCTAAGATTTAATTTTTGAATTCGGTTTATTAGACTTCAATACATTAAAAATATTCATAAAATGAAGATTATAACAGAAATTAATAATCATTTAATTATTGTCTGAATAATTCAATTTTATCAAGGAGGTTTATCAAGTTAATTGATAAAGTGAATCCCATTACCTACTATAAAATTGAATCTAGTATTTTATATTCACTAATGAAAAACAAAACATACGGTTTACACACTCTTTAATACGATACTAATACTAAATAAATAATTTTATAAGCAATATCCATTATTAGAACATATGAGATTTTTGTTTCATAAAGATTTTGTTATTATGTTAATAACAACATCAATTATATCTTATTTCATTCTATTTTTATCCTATTCTATTTATGGACAACCTGCAATTTCACCACTATATACTTCAACCAGAAATTTCTTTGATACAAATACAGGTACTCTATTGCATAGCGGCTTGTCACCTGATCCCCTTGCATCTTCAATTTTTAATCAAGAATCTAATAATTGTCCCAATGAAATAGCCATTTATGTTCATGGTGTATGGGCTTCAGAAGATAATGCTAAAGAACAAACTGAAAGGGTTAGTCTCTCTATTGATAGTCTAAACTATACTATTCCAGTAATAGGATACACTTGGGATTCCAATACTCCTTTCAGTAAAGATGATACTTCAATATCTCAAGAAGGTTGGAGTGTAGCTAAAATCATAGCAAATAAAAATGGGCCACTATTGGCAAAATATATTATAGATTTTAAAGATAACTGTCCTAAGAGTGATATCAGAATAATAGCACATTCATTAGGATCCAGAGTCGTCCTCTCTTCTTTAGAATATCTTTCAACTCATCAAAATGCCATTATTAATCAATCATCTAAAATAATAAAGTCGGTACATTTAATGGGAGGAGCGGTCGATAATGAGGAAGTATCATTGAATTCTATTGCTGGTTTTAATAACCCATTTCCGTGGTTTGCTATCCCGTCCTGTACTATTGATAAATCCGGTATAAAATTTGCTTTTGGGAATGCTATCCAAGAAGTAGTAGAAGACTTTTATAATTTAGTAAATTCTGATGATAATGTCTTACAACTTTTCTATCCCTGCGCAGAGGGCGGAAACTATGCCTTAGGACAAAGTGGAAAAGATACTATTTTGTCAGTACAGACACCAACAAATTATCATGATATTGAAGGGATCGAAGAGGAGATAAAACCTAATTTGGATGCTAATGCAGATGGTGAGGCCGACTTTGGTTTATGTTACTCCGATGTATGTGATCAAGGTCTAGGTGATAACCATGCAGGATATATGGGTTATAGAGATCTTCTCAAAGAAAACACAAATGATGATGATGGAGTAATGAACTTGGTAATAGATCACTGGTTATCCAAATAAAATTTTAATTAGAATTTTTTATTACTTAATGCTATTTCTTGAGTATTCATAATAACTTAATATTAAACTTTTTCTAACTCTATTGGCTGTTCTGTATTTTTGTATGAGAGGCGAGTGGAGTATGAAGAATAATAAATAATTATTCAACGGTTTTACAGGAATAATTCACAGATTATCAAAGACTGGAATCTTATCGGATAAATAAATCATTAAAAACTTTTTTATATACATTATTATTATGGACTTAGAATGTCGCTTGCTATTGATAAAAAATTTGAATTTCCTGGAAGTATTGTCCATTTTTCACCAAGATTAAAATTTACTATTATTCATATGTATTTGAAAATAACCCCAAATTTTCAAACCAAACAACTTTTAAATTGTCACCAAAATTTAAAAATTAAAGCTTTACAGGATATTAAAAAAATTATCCTAGATGTTGCAGAATTGAATATTCATAAGGTTTCATCAGAGGATGTTCAAATAGAAGAAGGAAATAGTATTTCTGAAAAAGAGGATAAATTTGTAATAAATTTCAAAAACATAGTAAAAGAAAAAACTGAATTTGAAGTTGAAATAGACTATTCCTGTGGGTACTATTTTAATAATGATAAAGATGGGTTGTATTATAATAGTCCCAGAAATGGCTTTCATTTTATTCTTCCAGATCAGACGGATCAAACTTCTTCTGCATCTCAATCTTGGACACAAGGTGAAACAATGGAATCAAGATACTGGTTTCCATGTATAGATGATCCGCAAGTAAAATTTACGAGAGAAATAGAGGTTATAGCTCCTGATAATGATTATTCTGTAATTTCAAATGGAGCCTATGAAAAGAGAGGAAATGTCTGGAAGTGGATAGAATCAACTCCTATTCCAGCTTATCTTACATCGGTTGTAATAGGAAAATTCTCTAAACAAGAAGAGACACACGGAAAAGTTTCTCTTGAATATTATTGGCCTACAAATATACCTAAAACTTATGATCCAATGTTAACATTTGGAGAAACTAAACAAGTTATGAGATTTTTTGAGAATTATTTAGATACAAAATATCCATATGAAAAATATTGGCAAATTGCAGTAGACAAGTTTGAATTTGGTGGCATGGAAAATACAACCTGTACAACCCTTACAAGTGATATATTACATGATAATAGAGCCTCATCTGATTATTCGCGAGATATTATTATAGTAGCCCACGAATTGGCACATCAATGGTTTGGAGATTTAATAACCTGCAAAGATTGGTCACATATATGGCTTAATGAAGGTTTTGCTACTTATTTCGAACTACTTTATTGGAGACATAAATATATAGATAAATACAATAATAAAAAAAATAATGATGAGTTCTTTTATAAAATAATTCAAACAATTGAAGATTATATTGATGAAGCAAATAATTTGTATAAGAGACCTATAGTAACAAATCTTTACAAACACGCCGATGAATTGTTTGATAGTCATTCCTATGAAAAAGGAGGACTAGTATTATACATGCTTAGTAATTTAATTGGTGAAGAGAAATTTAAAGAAGCGATAAAAAAATATTTAGATACATATAGAGAAAGTGTTGCCACAACTGGAGATCTCCAAAAAATTTGTGAAGATGTGTATAGAGAAGACCTACAACAATTTTTCAAACAATGGTTATATACAGCTGGTCATCCCGAACTTGAAATACAATTTTCTTTAATCAAAGAAAAAAATAATGAAGGAAATCAAATTATAAAAATTAAAATCAAAATTAAGCAGATACAAAAAGAAGGTTTTGAATTTAATTTCCCTCTAGAAATAAGAATAGTTTGTAGTGAGAAAAATTATGATGAAGACAAAATAATAATCGATAGCATCGAAAATATTCAAATCAACAAAAAAGAAACTGACTATACATTTGAACAAGAAATACTAGCTGATACAACAACAATAATTAAATGGATATCAATTGATCCTCACTTGAAAACTCTTAAAGAAATAAAATCTATTATTATAGTTAACCAAGATGAAAAGTTTAATTTAATAGATATAATAAGTAATCAACTTGAAAGTGATATTGCAACAATTTCAGAGAAAATTACTTCAATTCAGTTTTTGAAAGATTGTTATAGTAAAAAATCGATCGAATTGCTCAAAAACGTTATTTTTACTGAGCCATTTTATGGTATATCTGTAGAAGCTGCTAACGTTCTTGGTTCATATCATGATCAAAAAAATTATACGAAGGATAATGATTCTTACAATGTCCTAGAAAAATGCATTACACATGATGATTTTTCAAAATTTGCTCCACAAACCAGAAGGGCAATAATAACAAATATAGGATTATTTGAAAGAGTAGATACACTTGAATTAAAAAATAAAAATAGTGTACCATTACTTGTGGCTTTTTTAGATGATAAAAGTTATTTTGTAGAAAATGCTTCAGCAACTGCAATAGGTAAATCTATCAAAAATCTTCTTAACGGAAATCATACAAAAGAGGAAATGGTAAAAATATTAAAAGATAAAGTTGTTAACTCAATAACATTTCAAGATCAACTAGCTCAGGGTGCAATTAATGGTTTAAGAGAACTATCAAATGATGAAAACATAGATCTTGTTCAAGATATTGCAGAATTATTGATACGTAAAAGTAGTGTATTTGATTTTAAATCATATGATGTTGTAAATAGATACTTTATAAGATCTGCTGCAACCCTTGCTTTGGG
>DASQLB010000182.1:0-2144 GCA_035630235.1 Nitrososphaeraceae archaeon
TTTCATATTGATAACAAACGAAAATACACCAATAGATTTACCAGCCGGATTAATTTTAATCGACTAAAACAAATAATAAAGAAGATGATATTTGCATGGTCTATATTTGATATCGTTAATAATTTATCAAGATGGATAATATTATATGAATTATTAATAATAGAATTCAGACCTTTTGAAGCAGCAATATTATCTTCTATAGCTGCTTCATCTTTATCATACATATCAATCAATATAATTTCAAAACGCATCAAAATATTTTCATAACCATTGAAAGACTGAAGTTTAAAAATGAAAAAAATACTTGATAGGATTAGGCTACAGAAGTGAATAAGAATGATGTTTATAGTAATGCGAAAATAATAATGTAATGTATGGTAATATGGATAAAGGGTTACTTAGTTTTGTATTACAAATTGTTGCAATTAGCTAATAATACAAGTTATTTAAAATGTCATAGCCTGAAAGATAATATTTCTTTGGATTTATACATTGTCCAGATTATAACAAGATAAATTCTACTGCCATGTAGCGTATAACTTATCATTGAAATATTTATCATCTTTGAAACTATTCTCTAGAGTTTTATCGATAGACTAGTATAGGTTTGCTAGTCGATTTGCCTACTAACTTGTCTTCCAACTATTTCATAACAATGCTAGCAATTAATTCTTCAAATCTCATTCAATGTATGAATATTTTATTTAAAAATGATTGCATTATTGTCATATGTAAAAGATGAGTATATTTTATTACCAACAATCAGGCGATGCTAAAAAGCCGTATTTAGCACAGTATTCTGCTGTTTGTGAAGATACACCTGTTAGAGAGTCATGAATTAACATGAAAATTAGGAGAACAATAAATAATATACTCAATCCACTAAATATCCATTTTAGTGTATTTTTAACAGAGGTTTTTTTAGAAAGAGTAGATAACATCATTAACTGAGACTATATATTCTTCTATATAATTATTATAATACATTATTTTTAATGAAAATGTAAAATATTCCTAACTAGCATAATAACCGTTTATATCAAAAAAAGATTAAAATCACTTGTTTTATTAACAGATTGTTTTCTAGTATTGATTTGGACAGAAGTTTTCAAATGTTACTATTATAGTTTTGTCATCGATGTATCCATCTTTTATAATATATATTTTAATTCGTTTTAAAATAAATTTATCTCCATCTTTTCTACCATTAACCACAAATTTTAATTAATTACCTTCCATTCCATATTTAAAAAGATATTACCTATCGGGCCGGCAAAGAATTAGGTTTGTAAAATGTTTATGTTGTAGAAGTTATTTTTTTATTGGAACTTTAAGATAGAGAAATTATAACCTCAATACATTTAAGATCTTAGGTTTTAATTACCATTCAAATTCAACAAGTTTTTTAACAGATTGCTTTTACTATTGTTTGCTACTATATGCAAAGTTTGTCACACTTTGGTTTCATGGGTGTTATAGTAGCCTCTAACACCCAAAAAAAACAATAATCCTATTATTTTTTATTATGCATGTATATTATACCATCTCAATTCATTTGAACCAAATATCAAGAATGAGTCTAACCATGCAAGTCTAATACGCATTAATGTGATGACTTTTTTCATTCAGATTCACATATTACAAAAGAATACAAAGACTGATTAATCTTCAAATGATACAAAATCAAAAAGGTTGTTACAGCCTCTATTACACCTGTATTTTGTCCTACAAATCTTTCAAATTAAGTAGACTACAGATAATGATAAGAAAGTATAATTAGCTAACTTATACCAAAAGAGTACTTAATTTATGATTACTATCAAATATAGTTAACCCGAGAAAACTACGGACCCATATTGAATAGATCCTTCCATGTAGTAAGGATTTATTACTTAGTATTTAATTATTAGAAAACCTTAAAGTTATTTTGGTTCTCATTTTTCATAAATCTTGCAAATATGTTATGGATTGAGGGATAATAATGAAAATAATAATTTAAACTCAATTCTTACTGATATAATATAATATTATTAGTCTGAGATTCTCCTTTATGTCGTATTCCTTTTGAAATGCTTAGTTATATATCCAAAATCATAAGAGATGATTACTTTTAATTTAGTGTCTAAAACTTAAACTGCAAGATA
>DASQLB010000183.1:0-4906 GCA_035630235.1 Nitrososphaeraceae archaeon
TCGATTCCTCACTGTATGGAAGTGATATTGACAATTACATATCTGTAATATCTGCCGTATTCAAAACTAAAGACAGAGTTCTAATAATTGGTCACAATCCAGCACTAGAAGAATTAGTGAGCCTTATTACCAACAAATTTATGATGTTACCAACGTGTACACTAGTTCAAATTAATCTAATATTTAAAAATCGAGATTCATTCAGCATGCACGATATTGCTACGTCAGAAATTGTGAATATATGGAGGCCAAAGGATCCAATAGAAAGTAATAATTTGTAGGATTATATAATTTGAAAATGCTCAATTACAAATTAAACAAAACGGTAGCCTTTTAATCTCATTAAATAAATGTGTTAAGATTATTATTAAAAATAATTACAATATTAATTTTATTCCATGATTCTCGTTTACTGAGGGGCGGGAAAATCCACTACTTATAATTTAAATAAACTAGCAATGAAGAATCCGTCCGAGCTTTATAACACTTAATATTACAATAACGATATCTAATTGTATGTTACAGTGTTTCCATGTTCGATATGATTCGAATACCCATGCTAATAACTGTTATGAGAATTATGAAAAAGTTCTTGCTAAGTTAGACAAATATCTAGAAAATCCAAATGAAGATAATATCCATCATATGCGTACATCACTTCGAAGACTAGAAGCAGCATATCAGTCAAGTCCCAAACAAATACGAAACAAAAAAAAAATAAAGAAATTCGCAAGTTCAGCTAAAAAACTATTTAGAATCAATAGCAAGATACGAGATGTCGACATAATTCTAAAAATGTTAGCAAATGAGGGTAAAATGCCGCAGGATAAATTAGAAGAATTTAAAAATCATAATGAATATGACAAGCAGAAATACCTTAAACAAGCACGCATAATTGCTTTAGATTTAAGAAGACAAATTATTCCAAATTTTTACGATAGAAAAAAAATTAATAGGAGCTTTACAAGCAAGTCAAGAAAAAGACTTTTGAAGATGGTAATAAAATTAAAGACCAAGATAGAAAGAAAGATTCCGATCGTTATTAATAATGAAGACAGAATATTGGTATTACATGAGCTCAGAAAAGACACAAAAAAGTTGCGCTATCTAATAGAACTCGTAACAAAAAGAGATTACGAGAGAGTTAGTGAGGGGTACACCGGTGATAAAGACTCCGACGAGCAACTGGGAGAAAATCATCACAGAATCTTACGAGAGCTTGAAAAGATTCAAGGAATGCTTGGCGAAATCCATGATTATGATGTTACCATTGATTATCTGAATCAACAACATCTATCAAAAAATTCTCTAATCTCCAATATAATAGAAAATATGATAAATGTACGAAAGAAAAGATTTAATGAATTTGTTGATTATAATAAACCAACGAATTTGGATGTGAAATGTATTTTAAAATAGGATCGATAATAATAATTGCAAATAAAGAACAAATCTAAGGTAACAGGATCATAATATTTTCTTTATCATTTTAATCTCACAAATTATGATAACAGATTATCAATTCCATTCTATGAATTGGGTACAACTACATGTGTGATGATTACACAGAAGATGATTATTTTGTTGACTCATATTATATCTATGAATACGCCTTTGATGAAAACAATCCATGCATAATTTTCCTCCCTCAGTAGATAGTTTTGTCCTCAAACTCACCATGTTTATTGTATTCAGGTAACAGATTTAATGATTGTCCTAATGGTCAATATATTCCATATATCAAATAATATCTCTAGTTGTAATACATCAATGAAGCGCTCAAATAAAAATATAAATTGTCTATCTAAATAATGTTTCATTTTTTTTATTTTGGTCGAGATATCCACTGATTTTTGTTTGAATATTATGGTAAATATCTTCAATACTCTTATTACCATCAACGTCTATTAGACCGTATTTTTTTTGCATCATAGTGAATTCTTTCTTTAATAATAACTGATATTTAATGAAGGAATCAAAGATGTCTGCAGATAAACCCAGATCTGATCCTGATTCATAATAATCAAGTGATTTGTTTTTTTTGAATACCCTATGAATCAAATTAAATGGATCCACATTTAGATAGAAAATAAGATCGGGTTTGATAGCAAAACCATGTAATTGGTGCAACCAATTTTTATTTATCCCTCTAACTGAACTCCTTGCTATTAGAGTATATATATATCGATCAGAAATTACGATAAAACCGGCCTTTAGCGCAGGAACTATCTTATTTTCCAATTGATCTGCGAAATCGGCCGCATAATAGAGAGCCATAGTTCTTCTCCCTACCTGAAAATTTCTTTTTGCTTCAATTATTCCCTGTGAAATTAGATCAGACCTTTTGAGGCCGGCGTTAACTACTGCATGTCCATCAGCTTCTAATTTTTCGGTTATTTTCTGAATTTGGGTACTTCTACCTGAAGCATCTGGGCCTTCTATTACTATGAATGATCCATTTATCTCAATATCTTTGAGATATTTTATTCCGGAATGGTTAATGAATTTAATTTTATTATTACTTTCCTTCTTGGTAGTAGAGTAATCTTTATTCTTAGTTAATTTTCTTGAAATCATCTTATTCATCAGTGTTCGTTTCTAATTGTGACACTCTAGCAATATTTCCCCGAATCTGGTTTTTCAACTTCAAGGTCCTTAGAACGTTTCTTCTTACAGTATTTTGTTGTTTTTCTATATCAAGTGTTCCATCTATTACTATGAAATTTTCATCACTCACCATTGATTCATACTCATCAACAATCCTACCTTGAAATATTTTATAACTTTCATATTCATCTTTGCTTAATCCTAGATCCATTCCAGCCTCGTAGTGCTTCAGTTTAGGTCTCCCTGAAATGATTCTAGTCACAGCAATCTCAACCGGTATTCTAAAATAAAAAACTAGATCAGGTTTTCGGGCATAACTGTACATATTTCGCACCCATGATTGATCGCATCCTCTTACAGTATCTCTCGCCAAAGCAGTGTAGATATATCTATCCGCTAGAACAATATAACCCGCTCGGAGTAAAGGATAGATATTCTTTTCATATCTGTCTGCAAAATCTGTTGAATGCAATAGTGAAAAAGTCATTGGTGTTAATCTTGCCTTTTTTTTTCCTTTCGACGTGATTTCCCTAACAGTTTCTGACGAATTCCACTCAGTAAAAAAAACATCATATCCCTTGGAGCGTAACCATCTGTCAACTAAATGGATTTGTGTGGATTTGCCTGATCCATCTATTCCTTCAACAACTATTAGGATGCCGGATTCATTATTTTTATTTTTATTATTATTATTATTATTGCTGCCTTCCATTGCCTGCAATTCATTATCACCGATGATTTGCTATCTCATAAAATAAATAAGCATCGGATTGATTATGAGAAGTCATGTTTCACTTTAACATATTTCCAGATGTATTTATTGTATTTGACATTATTATATATAGAACACATATACTTCTAAAAGCTTCTAAACGAATGATATGCTGTGTTCGTCCTTTATTATGGGATATATAATTTCAACCTGATTATTATGGACAAAAAGGTCAAATCGCCCATTATTTTATTTTTATTAATAATATAATAAATCGCAATAAACTATAATTTATTATGTATATGATGTTACTGGGGCTATAACCAATAGGGTATTAATCACATACGAAAGAAAAAAAGCATAATGCTTGTTTCATTATTGTGAACTTAATGATGACATGATAATGCAAGCCTTTGAAACCCTGCCTGCATATGTGTTAATAGTAATAATTTGATGCACATTAACAAAGATCTGGTATCTTGTAATTTATACAGAATTAGGAGGAAATGAAGGAAGAGATGATAGTCAAATTGCTGGCAAAATAGATAAAGAAATAGTACCCTTCTTGTTGTGAGAATCGTGATAATAGATGTCTATAATAAGAAAAGAAATTGAAGACGTGATTCGATTCAAAGAGGAGGTTAAAATAGATACACTAACATCGTTAATATCTAGATCAATTTAGCATATAATTACATTTACCAAAATAGAGTAGTTGATTACTGTTCTGTAACTATATAGAATCATGTAAATATATTGACAAATATTAAAAGACATTCAATTGTAACAATTTCAGAATGAAAATTATTGTCATTCCAAATTTGTTGTTTCAATATATTAGATTAGAGGAGCTAGAGAATTCACATAAAGACAAGGAAGACTATGGAAGACATACCACTGATTGTATAAAATGCGGTTTTAGAATGGGAGAATATATAGTTGGAAACCTTAAATGCTTTAAATGTGGTTCAGAACTTAATTAAAGTACTTATCCTTATTAACCACAGATTTCTTTCATAATTCATACAAACTCTGTCCTATGGACCTGCAATATCACCGTCTACATTCAAATAAATTTGTAATACAATAACGAATATTTGAAAATAGAAGAAATTATTATTCCGCAAAGATCTGACATCAAAAAGCAACGAAGATTCTTTAGTCTTTTAGGGATAAGTACTGAGAAGGTAGGTATAACGTAATAAAGTAGATATTATTGATTCGTCGAGTTTGCAGACAGAATATGAAAAACAACGTGAGTTTTAATTGTTCAATCGGCCGTATATTTAAGTAAATTGAAATGAAATCAATTACAATCCATGTTATCTACTGATAATATATTGAAACACGATAATAATGCCGGCGAATAGAATTAGATTAGACAAGATAAATATGAAAAAGAAAATTACTGACGGACTAAATTTAAAAATATCCGAAATCCTTAATGAAAGTTACATTGACATTCATGGACACGAGATAACATTCGAAAAAACGGGAAAATTCGAGTACAGATCTGTTTATAATATTAACTGTAATAGAAAGTATATTGTTGATTTGTTACCAATTACAGTATCAGTCAGGGAGGTC
>DASQLB010000184.1:0-7442 GCA_035630235.1 Nitrososphaeraceae archaeon
TTTATTTTTTATCCTAATAACAGATACTTATTGTAATTATTAAAAATAGTAATTTCAGAACATAGAATGAGAATTGAAGTTATCAATAAATATATTCTACGCAATATATAATTTAGTCATTAACCTCCAATTTGACGAGGTAAAGGCACCAACTTAACCAAGTCAATTGTCATAGTCTGGACTTACTCTTGTCCTACCTTCACACGGTCTTCAAGAACGTTCAGGCTATGACAATTTATTAACTAAATAATAAACAAGTTTATCATTAAATTATTAAATATTATATTGGACATATATTATATTACATTTATCTGTCAAGAGAGAAAATGTCCATAGCAGCCAGCCATAGCCTTGCTCTTCGATATGTTTGCTCCTTTACAGAAGTTGTAGGGCTATGACAATTAAATAAATTGTCTCCAATTATTAAATATTATAAAATCAATTGGTATCTGCAATCTTTTAGGCCAATAAGATTGTCAGTCCAATGCCATAGCCTTCTATCATTATTGCTTGCAGCGTATGAGTAGTGGGTTATGGATTTATTATTATTAAAACAAGAATAAATAAACAAACAAAAAATAACAGTCAAGATAACCAGGCTCTATCTATGCATACAGCAAAAAATCCATATCCTGTTATTTCCGTTTTTGGCATTACAACTTTGCCTCCTAATTCGTTAACCTTTTTTGAGTATTCGTACTATTGAAGGTACACTTATGTAATTCAAGTTTGGTTGTTGAGGCTCCTGTCTCTTTAACAAGCCTCCTCCTATAGCAGAAGATTTTTCATTACTATCTCCTCCGGAGGAGGAGGTGGATATCATCCAATAGTCCATCTTATCCCCATCCTTCATTACTTCCATCTTTTCTATTTTTCAATCAAATAAAGTTGAATAAAATTTTCTTGCACGTTCTACATCATCTGCAGGAATTTCAAAGTGTACAATAGATGGAATCTTATTATTCAATTTTATTTCCTTATCTCTTTTCATTACTTTTTCACCTGATACTATGAATAATGAGACATGTAAATATATCGTCATAGGTAGGAACCTTACTCATTTATGATATTATATTGTAGTATGACTACCAATCAAGTTTGGAACTTATTCGTAAACCAATGAAAGTCATCTGTTACCGATAAAAGAAAAAAACATCTGTTACCGATAAAAGAAAAAAACATCTGTTACCGATAAAAGAAAAAAACATCTGTTACCGATAAAAGAAAAAAACTACAAGCAAAAAATGAATAGATAAAAAACTCGATTATGTTAATAGTGAAGGAGGAAAGGAACTGCAAAATTTATCATTACTGATGGTGGTACATCCTTTATATCACAACTGCATAATATTACCATTCCAATCTGTTTACTTGGATTAAATGCAATGATGCTACTATAACCA
Source organism: Nitrososphaeraceae archaeon (assembly GCA_035630235.1). Lineage (GTDB taxonomy): Archaea > Thermoproteota > Nitrososphaeria > Nitrososphaerales > Nitrososphaeraceae > TH1177. The sequence continues at coordinate 1,404 of DASQLB010000184.1, forward strand.
TCTATTGCACCGGTATGCCAAATAACTTCTTTTCCAAAATCAGTCGTAATTGCCCATCCTAGACCGATAAAAGTATCACTTAAAGATGTTTGATTCGTAGATGGGGCAAATAGATGTCTTATAAGATGAGTTTCATGCATTATATCATTTATCTCAGTATGTATAAGGCCTATATTAGCAGATAGATATTTCAATAAATCATTTGTTGTTGAATACATTGCTCCTGCTGCCTGAATAGCTTCTGGTATGAATTCAAGATTAACTTCTTTGCCATTAATATGACCTTTAGCAAATCTCTCTTTAACTGCATTAGAAACTGATATTCCAGTATTGTTCATTCCAATTCCAGTGCTATCCATTGCAAGTACGTCTAGTATTTTATCTTTTACAAGCTGACTAAAGGGAACACCTGATTTTATAGATAGAACGTGACCTAAAAGACCCATACCAATATCCGAGTAGTTTGCTAAAGTTCCTGGTTCACGATCAATTGTAGTATTTGAAAGAAAATTATATACCTGTTGATTTGTATAAGTGGTATTTCTAATCCAACCTTCAGGAAAGTCAGGTAAGCCAGATGTATGTGTAGCTAAATGTTTTAGTGTAATTTTGTGTCCTTTGTAAGAAGGTACTTTAATAACAGTATTAGAAGGCAAATACTTTTCAATTGGGTCATTTAAATTAACCAAGCCTTGCTTTACCAAATCAGCAAGAACAATTGTAGCAAATGTTTTTGTGATTGATGCAATATCAAAAATAGTATTACCATCTACTTGGGTACTATTTGCTTTAGAAAGATTTCCATATCCTGATACTTGAGTGCCATTTGGAGTAACAATACCTACAACCATTGATACTGGAATACTTGAGTTAGAAGAAGAAAAAGTATTGGAACTATTTGATAAATATTTGAAAACTAGTTGTTTCATTTGGTTAAGTAGCATATTTGATAATTCTTTTTCTGATGAATTAGTAGCAGCAGTAAATGAAGGTTGTTGTTGAGAATATGCTACTACTTGTTGTTGTTTAAAAATAGAGGTGGAAGAAATACAAGATATTATAATCAAACTAGACAATAATATTCCTAAATATAATTTCGTCTTTTTAGTTCCAAGCAAGTTACTTTTGTAGATTAGAGCTTAATATAAAGATAAATACGATAAATATTAGTTTAATAAAATAACGATATCATCGTCGTACTAATACCTCGTCATACTAATGATCATAGCCATCGATTTTCTTAAATAGATCTCCTTTACCGCTATATACTAATATTGAAAATATTACTGATATTATACTCAATGGAGAAAATGATACACAGACTCCAGTTAAAGGCGCGATGTTGTTGCAGCAAAAACTAGCAGCGATAACCCATCCTGATCACATTCTGATAACATATCCAAACCTAGGACATGAATTTTATCCATCAACACAATGGCAAACTCAACAAGGTCCAATACAACAATATGTCTTGAGAGATCTTTATTCATGGCTTGAAGCCAATTCTAAGTTTACATTTCTTTCTACCAATTAATGTATCAATATTTAGGACAATTCGCCGAATATTGGATTTCTCAAATCATAATATTATAAATGTAAAAAAAGGTTATTTGAAAAACTCAAGTATCTGTTTTGTCAGAAAATTTGGTCTTTCTTCTGGGATAAAATGCCCTGTATTTGGTAACGTTATTCCTGTAACATTATTTGCAACCTTTTGAAATGAACTTGTAGTCAAGTTGCCTATACCTGCTTCTCCACCTATCGTCAATATAGGAATCTCCAGTTTTTGTTTAGCAGCATATTCTTTGTTCTGTTCTGAATCTTCAAAAACTGCTCTATAGTATTCAAAACCTGCACGCAATGCGCCAGGTTTAGAATATTGTTTAATATATTCTTCTCTATCTACTGATGTTATTGCAGATTGATTATAAGTCCAATCATAAAACCAATTAAGATATATGTCTTCTTTTCCGTCAATCAATTTCTCTGGAAGGTCCCTGACTGCATGAAATGACAAATGCCATAATCCCTTTGGTGAAAAGTTTGCTGCTTCTTCTAATCCAAAACCAGGTAATAAGGTATCTAATATCACCATATTACGTACATCTTGAGGATGTGCAGCTGCATAAGAATATGCAACAGGTCCTCCCCAATCATGAGCTACAATATATATTTTAGAATTTCCTAATTTCTTTACTAATTGGTATATATCTTCTGCAACGGTTTTTGTATCATATCCTATTTGTGGTTTTTCTGAATCTCCAAAACCTCTCATATCTGGAGCTATTACTGTATAGTTATTATCTATTAATTGTGGAATAATGTGTCGCCATTCGTACCACGTTTCTGGCCATCCATGCAATAAAACAACAGGGTCTCCTTTACCACCAATTACATAGTGCATAAGGATCCCATTAACTGTGGTTTTGTGATGCGTATAATCTATTTTTTCACTATTATCAATAATGTTTTGTTCAGCAGTAATCGGAGAACTAAATCCTAAAGAAACTACAGAACAACAAATGATGCCTGTAAGAAAACTTTTAAGGTATAGATATTTTTTCAATATTATTCTGTCCTATAAACATCAACCATGATATTAAACTACTCCTATTTTGGCTTGCCTTTAATGTTCACATTAATTTCCAATTTTATATCATCCATAATTTATTGCTATAATCTATGAAGTGTAAATTCTGAGGCGACTATAACGTCATGATTCTTTTTAGGTATTTTATAAATGAAGATCTGATAAGGCAATTATAGAACATATCATTTGGATAATATAACTTATGTATACAAAATAATAGCGAGTAAAATTTCGTTATAGATCATAGTAACGTATTACCTCTCAATATTGCTGATATCTACAAACTTTACAGTGGAAAAATTTTTCTTTGAAAAAACTCTTTTAAGTTTACTGTTCTCTTTTTTAAATCATCAATAAATTCTTGACCATATCTATTAGCAATTATTGTTCTAATTTCCGTATTAATGAACTTATATGAAGAACATCAGAAATTTATATTTGAAAGTTCTCGAATGAAATATTACGAGAACTATTTCATCTTCTGATCCCATTTGATAATTACGTGGTATTCCTCTGTGAACTTGGAAAACATTTTAATGAAACAATAATAATAACAACTAGAAACGTCTAAATTAAGAAGATTACCACAGAATCTTGGTAACAAATATTAGCAAAAGATGGAGCCAAGTCATAATTACTTTTCTGATGTCAACTATTGGTATATGACCCACTATAATTATATAAAACTACTACTTTGTATTATAATTTAGAAAATCTTGCCGCCACAATTTACAATTATAGATGCTCCCTCAATCCTAGGACTACGACCAACTGGAGTAGAATATCTACCTGAAGCACTAAAAGCAGCAGATATAATGGAGAGATTAAATGCTGATTATGCAGGGCGAGTTTCTCCTTTACCTTATAATTCAGAACGGGACAAACTAACACTTCTACTAAATCCTGACACTATCAAAATGTTTTCGTTACAGCTTGCTGATCGTGTCTCTTCTGTGATTAGTAGAGGGCGATATCCAATTGTACTAGGTGGTGACTGTAGCATATTAATTGGAAATCTTTTAGCGTTACGGTGTATGGGGAGATTTGGATTATTCTTTATAGACGGCCACGCTGATTTTTACCAACCAGAAGCATCTTTAACAGGAGAGGTCGCCGATATGGATCTTGCAATTGTATCTGGCAGAGGTCCAGATGTACTAACCAATATCAAGGGTCTTAAACCACTTGTCCAAGACCATGACATAATTCTATTCGGATACCGTGATAGAGAACAAGCTGCAAGTTATGGAAGTCAAGATGTTCAAACTACTAATATTCATTCATTTGATCTTAACTATGTGAAAAAAGTAGGAATTACGACTGCTGCGTTAGAGGCTGTTAAGAATCTTTTGCAACAGGATGAACTACTTGGATTTTGGATCCATCTCGATGCTGATGTATTAGATGACTCAATCATGCCTGCAGTAGATTATCGTTTAAATGATGGTTTAAGTTTCTCTGAACTAAGTGAGCTTTTGAAGATTATAGTTTCCTCAGGTCGTACTATTGGGATGGATATTACTATATTCAATCCCAATTTTGATTCGGATGGTTCAATAGCTCGTAGATTCGTCTCGACTATAGTTGAAGGTCTAACATAATTAATTAAGCTAATATTTTAGGAACTTAAGCTTGATTCATTCATGAAAATACTCTATACTTATAGCAGAAAAGTTGGTAAAGGAGCAATAGTATAGTTAGTTGCAATCCATCAAGAAGTCAAGGAATAGAATTCAGATGACAACCATTGACGAAATGTAGAATATACTTTAGTTTATTCCTTAATTTAAGAATCTGAAAAAACTATGTATAATATTTTGGATTCTCATACTCTCTTTGGTAGAAGTTTATCTAACAGTTCTAAATCTCCAGTCTCATACTTCTTAAATTCATCACACAAATCTTTTAGTTTTTTCTTCCCATAAAGTATCATTTTGAAATCTCCATATTCATACTCTGAAACAATTTCTATTGCATCTCTTTTCATAAGACAATTCATTACATTGTCCATAACTAGCTTGTAAATGGTTTTTTCTTTGTGATGGGAAGATTTCTGGCTAAATTTGTCATCTATAGCAGATTTAAGAGCAGTTCTGTGAAACAGCAGTGTCTCAGGGAATGTTTCATAAATACCAGATACATCACACATGTATTTCAATATTCTCCACTTAAACATACACAAGTCCTCTGTTGTAATATGTTTAGCAAATAGATCTTCTGTTATATCTTCATTCATATTATAACTGGTATTATACATCTTTTTATTTAAATTATTAAAATATTATTTTGATGTATAATATACAATTTTTTATAATACAGTTTTACCCTTATATGTAATAAATTTTCTCAGTATATTCATCTAAATTATTGCATAAGTAGGAACAAAGTGTAGACGAAGGAGAACGTATTCCATTTATAAACAGGAATTTTTTAAACCTTGAATATTTATAGAAAAAATAAAGATATTGAAAATAATATCATTGATAAGGATATAGCTTTACTATATCTAATAAAAGTTATAATTAATTTCTGAAATGATTGATTTTTGATGAGATTTGTCATATAAAGAATTAGAATTTCTAATATTTAATTTTGGTACACCATTATCATTTTAGAAAATATAATGTAAAAAAATTTATTAGGTAATTAATTAGAAACATGTATAAAAAGGTTTTATGTAAATATAGGATATACATAATATAATAAATTCTGGTACACATATTTATTTAACAATTTTCCTAAAATAATTTATTAATATATTTTTATATTTTTTTACTAAGATTTAACTGTGAATTAATATCTTTCATTAAGATTAAGTTTGATATCCTAATTTTTTTCAAGTAAATAAATTAATAATAATGTTTTTTCTATGTGTAGAATTAGACATATAGTTAATAAGAAATTGAATTATATTGTAATTATGGTAACAAATATAATATTTATTGTAACCATATTAGGGATATCTCTTGGAATTACCAATACTTCTTTAATTTTTGGAGAAGTTCAACAAGATACCCAAATGTCACAACAAAACGACTTAGCATTTATGACTAGTAACCTACAAGATAGTTCATTTGATTTATTAAATAGCAGCAACAATGAGGAACTAACAACTCAATCTCATGGATTGATAAAAAATAAAGATATTGGAGTTTTAGTTTATACACATGGAAACCCAATGGTGCCGCATACTGCAGATACAATGAAAACAGAATTAATTGAGAAAAATCTAGAAAAAATGGGTCATCCTTCAGAAATTGTTACACATATGCCGTATAATTGGGATCAAGGTTTGATGAATCTTGATCAAGAAAACATAAAGTATGCAGTATTTCTTTATACTGATTTATTTGGTCCAATGTCTACAGTAATTCATAATGTAACCAGAGGAATTTTTGGAGAAATTGAAAAATACCAATTTTGTCCTGGTGTTCCTATTCCACCTAAAT
>DASQLB010000185.1:0-7032 GCA_035630235.1 Nitrososphaeraceae archaeon
GAAATAGAAGAAAAAGATAAAAAAGAAAATAAACAATTAGAATACAAACAAGAAGAAAAAAATATACAACAAAATTCCAAAAAAATACAGATCAAATTTATTGAAAGTCAATTACAAACTACAATTTCACTTCTTATAGTTGATAGAAAATACTCCTTAGCTATAGAATTAAAGGATGATACTAAAGATACAACTTATGAAGCAATAGGATTAGCAACTTATTCTAATAGCAAATCAACAGTATTATCTTATGTCTCTATGTTTGAAACATTATGGCTACAAACAGAACTATTTGATTTATTAAAAATAAAAGATAAAATACAAAAAGAATTCATAAATGTAGCTGCTCATGAATTGAGAACACCTATACAACCCATACTAGGAATATCAGATATTCTTTATTCTCGAATTGAGGATAATGAACAAAAAATGTTACTAGAATCCATTATAAGAAATGCAAAAAGATTAAAACGACTTACTAATGATATTTTAGATGTAGCAAAAATAGAAACTGGATCCTTTCAAATAAAAAGAGAAAGATTTAACCTTGACGAGCTAATAACAAACCTTATTGCACAATATAAAACTAGCACTAAAGAACTAGACACTAATAATGCAAATTTGGTATATCTTGCAGAAAACAGAAATTTTATTATTGACGGAGACAAAGAAAAAATATATCAGGTTTTGGATAATCTCTTGGGTAATGCTTTCAAATTTACAAAAGGATTACAGTATGCTCATATAACTATCAAGACAAAGAAACATGACTACAATGATGTCATCATAGTAAGTGTAAAAGATACTGGCACTGGTATAGATAAAGAAATCCTTCCAAAACTTTTTACAAAGTTTGCAACAAAATCAGAAGCTGGTACAGGTCTTGGACTATATATTTCAAAAAACATTATTAAGGCTCATGATGGTAAAATTTGGGGAGAAAATAATTTAGACGGCAAGGGTGCAATTTTTAGATTTACATTACCAATTTTACAGTAATATATTTATTCTTATTCTGAATACATAACTAGTTAGTTAGTTTTGGAAATCTAAGATAGTAATAAGAGTACTATATTAATATTTAATATTATTAACTTAATTAATTACTCTTATTGCTCAATAACTAGTAAGTCCTGTTTATCAAAGTATTCAAACTTCACTAATTTAGATACAAAATCATATGAAACTAATTTTATATTTGAATATACCATACTAAAGAAATCCATTTTTGCGTCAAATTTTATTTCATATCCCACTGGCCCTTGTGATATTCGTTCTCAAATCGGATTCACGCGAAAATAAAAACTTTATAATATACAAATGTTAGAGTTCTTATGCAATACTCAATGCTTATTTTTTGATTATAACAGAATGACAATAGAAATTTTTTATAATCTTTAAATTTTATAATTTATAGTATGAATTGTGAGAGCGGTAATTTTTGAGAAGCAAGGATTTGATAATCTCCAAATCAAAGATAATGTGCAAAATCCAGAAGTTTTAGATTATGATGTTTTAATTAAAGTTATAACAGCAGGAGTAAATCCTATTGATTATTATGTGATTTCTGGTTATAGAACAATACAACAACAACAAAAGGAAGAAGACCAACAACTAAAACAAAAGGCGCCTCCAACATCAGAACTACCAGTAAATCCTCTTCCCCATGTTCCTGGGGCGGAATTTGCTGGAGTAGTTGAAAAGATAGGATCTCATGTTAGAACCATAAATGAAGGAGATAGAGTTACCATCTATAATAGAGTTTTTGATAATACTTGTGACATGTGTATTAATGGTAAAGAAATGCTTTGCAGATCTGGTGGAATAATAAGTGTTGTTAATAACGGAGGTTTTTCAGAATATGTTTCCATTCCTGAAAAAAATGTTTTTAGAATTCCCGATAATATTGATTGGAATACATCTGTAAGCTTGCCAGTAGCAGGATTAACAGCATTTCATGCTTTAAAGGAGGCACAATTGAAGATTAATGACTCATTACTTATTTTTGGTGCATCTGGCAATACAGGTATGTTTGCAGTATATTTAGGTAAGAGAATGGCATCTAAAGTTATTGCAGTTTCTTCAAAAAAGTGGATTAAAGACGAGTATGGTGCAGATTATCTAATTACAGATTATAATCATATTATAGACAAAGTTAAAGAAATAACCAATGGAAAAATGGCAGATATTGTAATAAATTCTCTCGGTAGAGATACATGGAAAGACAGTTTTTCTTCCATTGGAATTAATGGCAGATGGATTTCTTTTGGAACAATGACTGGAAGTAATGTAGAGTTAAACATACAGGAATTATATTCAAAACAGATAAAGTTAATTGGATCTAATGGAGGAAATAGAGAAGAATTCAGAGAATTAATAGAATTTCTATCCTATTCTAATACAATTGGTGACCCCTTAAAAATTAAAGTTTGGAAAAGATTTAATCTTGAAAAGATTGATCAAGCCATTGAAGCTCTTATTGACAAGAAAAGAGAGGGAAGAGTTCTATTAGATATAAATAAAGAATGATTAACTTATAGTGAAAACAACAAAGATAATATACATGGATAAAGTTGGAAGAGCTTAAAATAAAAATATAATTGTTATTGTATTCTATTTTTGATAATTACATGGATATTTTTATAGCTGTATAATCTGTAAAAAAATGAAGAAAACTGTTTTGAATATTGGTTTTATAGCAATCATAGTACCCATTTTGTATCCTATTTTAGATTTTATATTAATAGTACCTTCTTCAATAATACTGGTAGCTTTACGTAAAGATTATGAGTATAATATCACATGGTCTCTTTTTTCATTATCATTACTGGTTAATTCAATAACAGATGATTGATATGTTAAAGATTTTGTAACTGGCAATTCTGAAAATCTATGATTTTGGAAGCTCTTCTATATAACAGATTTTATTATAATTTCAGGAGCTTTATTTTGGTATAATAAGTTTCATATTTCACATTCAAAGAAAATTAAAATTGAATAATCATTATAATGAGGTATATTTCTATATATATTTAACAGAAATGGTTACATCAGAATAATACTGATATGGGTTCTATAAGAGGAAGTCTATTGTAGATATTATTAGCTTGTATTTAGCTTTTATTATTGAAAACTTAATTTTGAATTTATAACCAAGTTACAATAATATGACTAACATGTGAATATTATAAGATTTTATTGCCATTCATAGGGACAAAAAGTTGTGAAAAAAACTGATCTACCAATTTGATTTGAATGGCAGATTTGTTTATGATTGGGTTCTCAACTGTTCCCCCAATGAAATCATATCTACCAGATTCCAACGCTCTATGCATTTTGTATCATGAAAATAAAATACTGTCATACCATTGACTGTGAATTCTTTATCGGTTCGCTTAAGATCCATAAATTCACCCTTGTGTGTGCCAGTTAGGTTGTATCTACATGCAACCTTATTTTTTTCGATAATGATATCATCAAAGATAATTCTTATATCAGGGAATGCTTTCCATAGGAGATAAATGAACTTTTTAAAACCTTCCTTATTCGCTGGAAGATTTGGAGGGAAACCATGAATTATCAAGGAGTCATCATAAAAATCAAAATAAGATGATTCCCTTTTCTGTGGATCGTTAAATGTGTCTGCCAATTTTTTCACAACCTCTCGTAAAGGCTCAAGTGATGACATTATTGAGATATTTACAGTCTTTTTTATAATTTTTTCTTTATTTAATTTTTAATTTATATCATGAAATGGTGGTCCCGAGAAAACTACGGGCCCGTCGGGAGTAATACCGATAGCGGTTCAAAAAGAGGAGTCCAATATAGAGACATCAGTACTTGTATTTAGCTTTTATTATTAGAAATTTATTTAATTTAATTGAATATTTATTTTAAAAAAATGATTTAACAATTAAAATATATATTAAAGAGAATAACAAAATATTTTCTTGTTTTTTATTAATATTTCATTATTATTGGTCATATCTTTAATTATAACTTTTTTTCTGTTTTTTCATTTATATTCTCAAGGCAATAATACGTTTGTATTCTCCATATTGGATTTTATCATAAATAATGTACAGTTATTATTGTTATCAAATAATACAGATAACTATGATTTACTACAAAATATAAATGCAGAAAATGTCATTAAGAATCATAATTTTAATAAACAAATTATTTCAATAAATAAAAATTATCATCATGATGCTGATGACAACATTAGCATTGGTGCCTGGGCTCCTTTAAACAATAGTTTTATTCTTCAATATTTGAAAGGAGAAGAACAAAAAAAGGCAATAAAGACTCTTCTTAAACAAGGTTTTTATGAATACTATTTTGCTATGAATAACTTTGAAGATATTGAATCTAAGATAACAAAAAAATTACTAAAAGCTGCCGAGGATACCAATCTAAAAATAATAATTATCCTCCGTCCACCTTCAGAGGGTAATTCTGATACTAGTTATGACTGGAAAGGCTGGATAAAATATTTTAATTCTCTTGAGAAAAGATATCCAAAATCATTTGAAGGATTTACTATAGATGACTTTAATTGGATAAGTACAAGAAATGATACGAAATTTAAAAATAATATTGATTTTATGAAATATTCCAAGCTCATTAAAGCACTTGAAGATAAAGACAAAGATGTTAAATTTTATCCAACAATATATTTTGAAGGAAGAAAAACAAACATAGTAGATAGAAAATATGATGATTTTACCGACGGATTTATTGTAGCCAGTGGATGCTATTATAATGTTTCTACCTTAAAAAAAGAATTGACTATATTTACTGAAATTTTTGAAAAACCTATTAGATATGTTGTCTATCCTACTATAACATATAACTATTCTAGACAAGGATATAGTCCTCCTACCGACCAACTTATACAAGCTACTTTATCTATAGCTTCCAATTCTGCTGATGGATTAATTATTTTCCGTGATACAGACAAGCCAGTAATACAAGAGTATTTGGCTAATCAAGATAGCAAAGAATATCTAGGAAAAATATCAAAGATGAAGGAATTACAGATTAATGATGAAAAAATGACAACAGCTAATTTAAAAAAGTTATTGAATTTACCATATACCGAACAATATATTATTAATTGTCAAGAATGGTCTAATAGATATGATAAAGCATATGATGAATGGAGTGATTTATCACAATCAGAAAAAGAAAATGACAAATGGAAAAAAGAGATATTACAAGTAATAAGGAAAGATAAATAAAGATAAAATTATAATGAGTATTTATAGTAGTTCATAAAATATTAATTTAACAATAAATTTTTACTAATCGACATTGGTAACTTTTTTTCTTCTAAGCAACTATTACTTATAGAGTAATACCGATAGCGGTTCTAAAAGAGGAGTCTAATGTAGAGATACAACTAACTTGTATTTAGCTTTTATTCTTAGAAACTTGTTTAAAATAATTTATATTTTTCACCTTTATAAAAATATTGAAATGTATCTTTCCAGTTATAGAGTGATAATTAAAATCAATTATTTATTATGATAATCTTTAGATATTAAAAAATAAAGAAATGGAGGTTTAAGGTCTCAATGGTGGATTGTCAAAGCAATAGGCAAATGCTTGATAGAGAATTGCCATACCATTATTGCTTGATAAAGGACTGCATATCTATCAGGTACGCCAGTTGGGGAAACTGAAGATACAGGTCTATCAAACGATGTAGTAATAAGATTGGTGGTAGTAGCCGTGATTTCGTATCCACCATCTAATAGGACGTCTCCAGCACTACAGGTTGCATTAGAGAATTGGAGATTGGGGGCTTCATTTCCAGGTACTTAGTAAACATTTGTACTATTGAGTTGAAAAACTCCTGCTGGACCTGGTGGGCCTGTATTGCCTTGAATTCCTTGTGGACCTTGTGTGCCATTATTCCCGATTGGACCTGGTATACCCTGAATCCCTTGTGGACCGGATGGGCCAGGAGGGCCTGGTGGACCTGCTGGACCTTGTGGGCCAGGTGTGCCTTGCGTTCCGGTTTTATTATCTCTCTCCAACCAGCTTGCTACAATAAATAGAATGAGGTTTTGGTTTGTTGTTGTAGTTGATACTATTAGATAATGAACCAATATCCTTACCTAAATTTATATTAGCTCAAAAACTCTTAGAAGATAAATTTATACTTGAATTTTCCAATAATGATAAAGGCAACAAGAAATCAAGAAAAAGAATAGTTGAACGAAACTTAGGTGACATAGCTTGTTTTGTTAAACCACATTCAGATTTTGTTTGTGATACTATTGTTAGAGGTATATTACCAAAACGTCATAATGGCCTTGAATCTCCAACAATATTTGTTTTGATTGCTGACAACAAATTTGACTTTTATAATATAACAGAAATAGCTGATAGAAAATATAGAATATTAGATAGGACATTAAAAAATGTAATAGTAAGAAGGATGTTCACAATTTATCAATTGGCACACTTTTTGATAAAAGAATTGGAAAAGGATTTAGAAAAATACAAATCCAAACTAGTCATTATAACAGGAGATTTTTTCCTTTCAGACCCATAAATTACAAAGCAGGACAAAGACTGGTTATATCCTCAAATGATACAAGCAATCAAAAAGGTTGTTGCAAATTCTATGATTCTTGTATTTTCTCCTACGAGATTGTCAAATTTAATGAGTTATGAGTAATGCTAAGAAATGATGAATAGCTAATTTGTCAATAGACTATTTATTACTATCAAATGTAGTGGGCCCTAGAAAGCTACGGGCCCGTCGGGTTGCGAGGCATTTTTGCCTCTAATTTACTTATTTTAAGATAATAAAAAATAATTATATACAGTCTGTTACTCTTTCATTTGCTTTATTGTTATGCATATAATTTTTATAATAAAACTAAAAAATAGAAATTTAGAAATATAATTTACTATACGAGATCTAATTAGTATCCTTCCATTTTCTCAAATTACCTGTATTGGAATCAAGATATACATGCCATTTTTCCACTTTTTGTTTTTTCTCACTATTTATTT
>DASQLB010000186.1:0-4376 GCA_035630235.1 Nitrososphaeraceae archaeon
CTAGATGCACTTTTCTACTATAGGATTTAAGGGAGTAGTCAGAAGTAGGTATTTACCATTCAATCATTTTATCAACTCTATCCGTCTTTTATCTTTCGAGATCCATGAGACCCTCAAAAGCCCATATATTTCGAGATCCAACAATATCTTGTTAATTTCAGCAATGTCCAATTCTATTCCTTCTTTGGATAAGAGTGAACTTAATTCTGAATCAGTTAAAGTGTTTGATTGTTTTATTTTTTCATAAACAATATTTCTTATTGGATATCTCATAAACTAATTAAATCTAGCTTTGGCAATTATATTAAAATATCTCTAGGATGAAAAAAGTGGTTACTTAATATTTACTGATTTTCTACTTATATTTACTACTTGAATTTCACTAACTCCCTCAGTTTTTTTAATATATTCTTCCAAGGAATCCATTTGGCCTTCTTCGTCGTTTAAACTAAAATCACATATTAAAGAGTTAAGTCCAAAAGCAATAGGTTCTTTTCCATATCTTTCTATTCCCATTCCAGTTGGTATAGTCGACTTTAATTTGGTAATTACTTGATCGAGATCTGTGTCTGCTTCTGACGGCAGAATTTTAATTCGAGCAACTAGTCGTGACAATTTATGGACCTTCAAAACTACAGTTAACACATTTATACAATCTGGCGAATTCTCTACAGCTTTGACATCTCCATAGTAGTACATAACCACAATTTGGACAATAAAATTTTACACATTCATCGTTTGGCATAATAGGTCTATTACATGATGAACAAACAGGCAATTGCAACGTTGACATTTTAAATCTATTGGAAAAATAACCGAATTTATATTTTGCTTAATTTAAAAGATGTCTAAATTCATTCCCTAATAACGCACTTATCAATTTGATAGCCTTTTTTGATCCCAAAATCTTTGATAGCGCAAAGCTATGAAAATCAAAATTTGCTGACCTTGATATTTCTAAAATATCAGAATCAGAAATAATAGAAAATATTGCATCAATTGACTTGTTGTCCAATCTTTCCATTATCTTTCTAAAAAAGAGCATTCTTTGGAACTCTTTACCAAATATTGAAAACCATTCCTTCTCATAATCAATACCCACTGATTTAATCACCGATTTTTTATTTAGCGCTATATGATTTCCACCCAAAATTCCACCCATTCCGCAAGAAAAAATACCACCAGCGGTTGTAGGTTTTGTTTGGCCTGCTGCATCTCCAACAATTACTGTATTATCAAATACAAATTTTTTTAATGGGCCGCCTATCCAAACTGGCGCATAAATTTTACGTATAATAGAATATTTAGAACCAAAGCTCTCGATAAATGATTCAACGGTTTGTAAAGGGTTTATTTTTCTCCCTGCGACTCCAAACTTGCCTTTGCCATTACCACTCGGAATTATCCATGCAAAGAAATCAGGATATTTTTCCTTATCAAATTTCACTAGTATCTCGTCTGGACGTATCCAATCTGCATAAATTTCATATTGTGCAGATTGCAATACACCATCTCTATTATGATTATTAATAAGAGAAGTGATACCCCTTGCATCAATAAAAAACTGGGAATAGTAGATATTATCTTTAGTTTTGATTTTGAACTCTTTTTTAGAGCTATCATAATTCACTGACATAACTAGGCTTCGAGTTCTTATTTCACTCCCTAATTTCTGAGCCTGAAATGCAACTTGTTTGTCAAGTTCCCTTCTGTCTAAAACTATTATTTTTTCTCTATTTGTACAGACTTCAAATCCTTGGTTAGATGAGACAATTTTTGCTTTATTTACCTCAGTTAAAATTGCCTTACTCGAAGGAATTATTCCTAATTGTTTTAATCCATCAAGACTAACTAAACCCCCACAATGCTCCGGAGTGCCAACTTCATAATCTTCTTCTAATACTGCAACAGAAAGACCAGATTTTGAAATTTCCCTAGCGCATAATAATCCAGAAATGCTACCACCTACAACAATGGAATCAAATTTTTTTTCCATGATAATATAAAATTATTTTAATACAAATAATTAAAATGTATTTTTAATGGAATTAAAACAAGTGATAATAGTACGAAAAGATTTGAAAATGGGTAGTGGCAAGTTGGCTGCACAGGTTGCTCATGCCGCTATATTATCAAGCGAAAGAGCACGAAATAGAAATATGGAATGGTTTAAGGGATGGTTTGAAGGGGGACAACCAAAAATAGTTTTAAAAGTTAACTCATTAGAGGATTTAGAGAAAATTAACAAGTTAGGACAATTTAATAATTTACCAACTGCTATTGTTAGAGATGCTGGATTAACCCAATTGGAGGCTGGGACTGCCACTTGTGTTGGTATTGGTCCAGCACCAGATTATTTAATAGATAAGATTACAGGGGGATTGAAACTACTTTAATAAAATCATTTTGTTAATGTATCTAGAAAGTTAAATGTATTTTAGTATAAGAGATTTTATTATTATACCGAATCCTCACATAATAATAAATTTAACGCTTATTAGTTAGTTAAAAATTATTAACACAAATATTTATTTTCATTCCCAACATTATAAATTAATACTATTTGCGCAAGAGAAAAAAAAATTCCATTCATAATTCCCAAATTACTTTGGATGAATTTTTAATTAAAAAATTTAAAGAAAAGATAGATAAAGTCCTTCTAATTAGCAATAAGAATAATCATCCTATTGTTTTGTATCGAAGAACTATTGAAGAAAATGAAGTAAGCATTGAGGAAGAAATAGCTACTGTTTCAGAAAAATATGTAGTAGTTCAAATTTTTACTCACGGTGGATATCTACCTGTGTTATTTAGAGAACAACATATCTTTACTTCTGATGAGTTTCCTTATTGGATTATAAAAAGAAGTCGTAGTATGGTATTACACTGCTTGGAAAATATTGATGAATTTATAAATAACTTTAACAATGGGGATTTTGACCTTTGAATAAGACGAGGTAACTAATCGATATTACATATTAGAATTATTTTAGTAGTTAACGAAAGCTTTATAGCTTTGAATATCTTATTTTAATAACTTGTTAAATTTATGATAAATAGATTCTACAGTTATTTTAAAGTACTCGTTGTATTTGATTTGTTAGTTTCAAGTTAAGAAATAGCCCAAAGTCGATTGAACATCATATAGTGAGATGTTGTGTTAATTTTCAAAATCGGATACTAATAGGAGGATCCAATCCAGTTTCCCAAGAGAATGATACGAGTTTCTGCATCTATAATTGATGAGACTATTGTTAAGATTGGCAATAATCATAATGGGTTTGGATCTGCATTGAACCAAGTGAACCAGCAAACCGAGACTATACTTTGTATTCATGTTTCTAATATACTAAATATGCTTATTATGTCATATTTGTTTGGAATCATTAGTTGAAAAATATTGTCGACATATTCAGACTATAAAACATAGTATCCAGAAGAATGTCATTTCCTTGATTAAAAACATAGCCTGAATTCACTATTGGAAGAGTTTGATAGAAAGAATGATGTAGTACTTTAAGGACAGAACACAATTTTTAGATGGTAATATCCTTACAATGATAATGATAATAAACAAAAATTGTGATTTAATTCATAGATGTAAGTGGATTAGATTATTTGTATATACGTATTATACTGCCATTTCAAACAAAACGCCATTTCTTGTGAAAGGAGTAGATTATTCAAGTTATTTGAATAATAATGAATCATCCTCATTTCTTTAATTACATTTTATATTCTGTGATTCTAATTGATTAAATCTAGAGTAGTCTACTAATAGTTTCAATGTTACATTGATTGTGTTTTGAGGGTGCTGATGGTTATGAAAGACATATTGTTTGATAGTAATTGTAAGAGAAATTAGCGATTGACGGTTGATCGACAACAAAATATAGTGATTGTCAAGACCATTTAGAGATATTTTATTCTATTTTCCGCTCTTTTCTTAAAGATTTGTATTACCTCTAAAAGAAAAATATATTAGCTAAAAAACCAACATTCCACTATTGACAAATATTTTTCCTAAATAATAAAACCCAAGGTAGGGTTTCATGACTATTGTGTAACTTTACAAAAATGACAATTATAGTTAAATATCTAAATCGACTTAATCATACCAATTTAGTTATTTTTTTTCCATATCAAAAAATCATGAGGTGATGCAATAATCCTCATTACATGATCTTACTAATCCAGGTATATCAATAAGACCGTCTCCTTTTCAACCATTGCTTTTATCAGGTTTGAATTTAACCCTAGTTGTTCCATTTTTTTATATAAGAAAATTTTATTTTCAATTATAATCAAGCAGTATAACTTTTGAGACGATAAACTATTTCACTATAATTTTTTTATAAAAAACATTTTAAAAGTTA
>DASQLB010000187.1:0-2779 GCA_035630235.1 Nitrososphaeraceae archaeon
ATTTGTCATTAAAGTCATCACCAACATGTACCACATTATTCTTTGTAAAGTATACTATTGAATCTCCATCTGTATGTCCATTATCTAGATGAATTATCTTTACCTCATCGCCATTCTGAAATAGAGTCATGTTATCAGAGAAAGTAATAATTGGTAAACCTTTTTCTGACAAAGGAGACACTGTTCGGTTAAAAAAGTCTATGAATTGCTCTGTACTCAGACGTTTTCTAACATTATCATGTGATACTATTATTGAACCTAATTCACCAAGATTTTCATTTCCTCCAGTATGGTCTGAATGCCAATGAGTATTGATTACAAATTTTATAGGCTGATCTGTTATTTTTGAAATTGCCTCTTTGATTTTTTCAGTAAGAGGTGCAAATTGATCATCTACAAGAATAACACCATCTTGTCCAACAGAAACAATGATGTTTCCTCCTGAACCTTTAAGCATGTATACGTTATCAGTTAATTTTGTTGTGTTAATTGTAACATTTTCATCTTGAGCATTTACATCATTAACAATAATGGTAGTCAAAGTTAATAATGATAGTAATCCGAGAGCAAAATATGACATAAAAACAATGCTCTTCTCCTTGTTAAAACACTTTGATAGATTTAATTTACTAGGATAAATATTTTGAACCATTTTTTATTATATATTCTGCATAGATAAAAGGATTCTCAATATTGGCTTATTTACTTCAATATGTATATTTCAAATAATACAAGAAAACAAATTAAGCCAAGGTTCATATCTGCGTGGCTCTATTAACTAAATGGACTCAATAACAAAAATCAAAGCTTAGAGGGCTTCGAATTCTCATTATAACAGGGTTCGGTAACATAAAATTTAAACTTATTTTTAAATTTATAATATCATATACTTATACATTAGATTTATTATTTCTCAAGTAACAAGTGAAAACTTTATTCCTAACGATACAGAAACAATAGAAGAACTTGACAAACTTTAGGTAACGATACATCTATTAATATTAAATGATACTAATATTTCTAATCCAAACAATACACTGCAAGATAGTATAACCGTTACCATTCAAGATATCTAAGATTATTATCATGAAAGATGTTATTAAATCCTACTAGTATACGGGCTAGGGATATGTGAACTGATTTTGACACAATTTTGTAGTTCAAAGTTAGTATTTTTAAAAAAATGGATAAATTTGATATAATTTATAATAATTTTTTAATGAATTATTATCAGAGGACAAGATCTTAAATAGAACTCAATTATAATATTTGCAATGTTATCTGTGTCCTGTAGAGATGTTGGAGTAGACTGTGATTTCAGAGGAACTGGGGAAACAGAAGAAGAATTAATGAATAATTTGGTTGATCATGCAATTAAGGATCATGGGTACACTCATGAATATGTGATGAAGCCTGAAATGCAGGAAAAGATAAAAGCCAAAATTAAGTTAGAGAAATAAGAGATGAAATTGAAGAAAGGATAAAGGAACTTGGGGCAGAAATTACAACGATTATACCTACTGAAAGATAAATTTGTCAGCAACAGAAACAAAAAAATCTTTTTTGCTGAACTTATTGGAACCTTTACAGTTATAGTATTTGCTACTGGTTCTGTTGTGTTAGATGCAAAATTAAATGGAGCCTTAGGACTTCCTTTTATGGCAATTGCTCCTGCTATTGCTGTTGCTATTGGAGTTTATCTTTTTGGTAAAACATCCATGGCGCATTTTAATCCTGCAGTTACTGTAGCATTTTTAATTACAAAACATTTAGAAAGAAAAAAAGGATTACTGTTGATTTATCTTTTAGCAGAAATATTAGGTGCCATACTAGCAAGTTTTTTCATATATTTTATTTTTGGAAATCAATTTCATTTAGGTGCTAATGCTCCTAATTATACTGTCTTTCCGATTTATGTGATTGTTGGAATAGAAATTTTTGCATCTGCGTTACTAATGTTAGTAGTTCTGATAGTAGTATATACAAAAGGATTAAAGAATTTTGGAGGACTATTAATTGGTGCTGCAGTGGGTTTAGATGTCTTTCTGTTTGGTTTAATTTCTGGTGTTTCAATGAATCCTGCCCGTTCTTTGGCACCAGCTGTTGTATCTGGTTATTATATTGATTTATGGCTTTATCTTACTGCACCATTTATTGGAACTACAATTGTAGGATTACTATTGAAGAAAAAATTTAGTTCATTCTCTTAATGAAGTTTATTGTTTTTGTTTTTGTGGTAATAATTCAATATTAAGTTCACCTAGAGTTTATTAAACTAACATGGCAATTTTGATCTACTATAAGATAACAACTTGATAGATAGACTTAAGTGCTGTTTTTGATACTAGTACGGAGGTGTGTAAACTGATTTTGACGCAATTTTGTAGTTCAAAAATGCATTTCAAAACTAAGGTTTATGCAGAAATTATTCTTAATATGAAATTAAAGATTTATCAGCAGCAGTGAGAGTATCTAAAATTTAAAAGAATATTAATATAAAAAATATTATTAGATCTTGGGATATATTCAATAGATTTTAACTAATATTAATAGCGATACTAAGGAGTTTAATATAGAGTAATAAAAAGATATAAGAAAAAAAAAGTTACCTTAAAAAAAACTACCTAGTCTAGTTAATACATTCTCGTTAATTAAGTTAAGTTCTTTATTATTATTATTTTCTATGCATTTATTTGAATCATTCCCATCGCTGTTACAATCTTGAATAAGTAGTAAAATTCTTTTATTCTGGAAGATGTCATAAGGAAGAAAAGTAATT
>DASQLB010000188.1:0-5325 GCA_035630235.1 Nitrososphaeraceae archaeon
TCTTCAGTTTTAAACAACACAAATACCATTTTACTATAAATTATTTTTACAAACATTGTAAAATAATTCACACTAATTGAGAAAAAATATTAAAGTTAGAGCTATAACAACAATCGCTTCTTAACTAAAGTTAATGAAACACCAAGTAAATACTTTTTTAATCATATCAGGCTTCATCATACTGCTATTTCCTTTATTATCAAGTAATTTCCTGCCTAACACTTTAGCTCAAACCAATTCGATAGAAAATATTAAAGAATACGATAGCTCCATATTTGGCTTAAGCATAGATTACCCTTCTACTTGGCTAATTGATGAATTCGAAAAGAATATAAAAAATGATGAGACGGTAGGTATTAATAATATAGTTAAATTTTGTCCAAATCCTGCTACATTAAAATCAACACCATCTAATATCAATACTACAATATTATGTAATAATCCTGAAAAGAGCTTTGATTTATATGTCCATAATTTACCAGCAGGTATGACATTAGAAGAGTTTACTAATTCTAAGATTTCATCTTATAAACTACAATTGACAGACTTTAAAATAATAGAATCTAATCCAAGCGTCACAATTGACGATAAGCCTGCGTATAAAATAACTTATACATATACTGATAAAATCAATGATAAAAAAATTCAAGTTATGGAAGTATGGACTGTTATAGAAGATGATGATAGTGATGATCATGCAGGTAAAGCATATTCATTACGTTATGAAGCTATTCCTATAGAGTTTCCCATTTATCTCAATACAGCTAATAATACAATTAATTCATTTGAATTTAAAAATGATGAGTGAAAATTAGAATGAAGGATTTTTATTCATTTGAAGAATGATGTAAGCATATTGGTGTTGCAAGCATCTAACACCCATGAATTTAACTTTTAAATAAAATATTGCCTATAATTTACAGGGATAGACTAAATCCCGTAGAAATAAAATATTTGTTTGTCATTTGTTGGTAAGCCCGATAAAACTAGTCTCTACAACGACCATCTACAACCGAGCTGGCAACATTAAGTGTTTTAAGGGATTTTGTATCATTATAACTATGGGTTTAGGCTTAAAAGATTTTTTGGAAAAATTAGGGCTAAAACGGAAGAAGAAAAATTCTGATTCAATTGAACATCCTAATCCGTAAAAAAATAAATAATTTTGAAAAAATGCTGTTGGTAATAAAAAAAACTAATATAATTTTTCACATTTTCTAAAATATAGTCATTTTGGAGTACGAGCTGTAATTATTTTTTTCCTGAGATTAGCAGCTTATTAATGGATTCTTCAATCGTGGCCGAAAATATTTTATCTAGTGTTTACTTTCTCAAAGATTATTTTATGATTGGAAACATATAACGACCTATAATCAGTATTCTTTAATCTTAGCTGGTCTATGATATCTCATGATAGGTTGATCGAGAATATTTTACCCTTCTAGATTCGTCTGATTATCCGTTTGGATTATTCATTAACTAATGTTTTAAAGACTTCTAAATATCATAAAATATAATAGAATTTACAGTTAAACTTTATTAAACAATATTTACCTATGAATCATATAGAATGAACATCTTATCACTGTTATTTGATTTATGCATAGGTCGATCTGTGCTAGGAATCTTAAGTTGGCTGTTTAGAAAATAAAAATTTACAAAAAAACAACACTTAATATTTTTTCTCATTATCTTCCTTTAAACAAATATAGAAATCAAGTGAGCGTGGAGTTCAGCTCCTTTTTCCTACAAGTATTTCATAATCTCAGAATAGGCAATGACATAAAGCCCCTTAATTGTTTGCTCCAATTACACTTTTAAATGGTTTATATAGGCTAAAACAACATTCTTTACTTTACCATTATGCCTATACTTAATCATCTAAGGTGTGAATTGTTTTTGACACTTAATTTTTGGCCCATTGTTATAATAATGAAGATAAAAAAGAGGTTTATCAAAATCGCTTTACTACTTAATATGATGATACATATTCTTTCATTAAGAAGTACTATTTTTTTTTAGCTGCAACAAATGAAGTTGAGTAATTCTTACCTGTATTTAACTTCCATCAGATAAAACAAATGGAGAAAAATATGTTAAGATGTCATTTCTGACATGCATTGCCTTGACTATTACCGTCAGTATCTAATTGGTTTGGATTAAATACTTCTGGACAGTTATCGACACCGTTATTTACACCATCGCCATCGATATCTAGATCACACATGTTGCCTATATCTAATTGGCAGTTGTGACATGCGTCGCCTATACCATCACCATCAGAATCTATTTGGGCAGGATTTGGATTAGTGGGGCAGTTGTCAGTAGCCTCTGGTATTGTATCACCATCAGTGTCAGTGACAGTTGCGTTGACACTTACAAAATAATCTTCTACAGTACATTCTCTTGTTTCACCATCATCTATGTTGCCAGAACATTCACCCACAAAGTTCACACATGTTATTTGAATCAAATAGAAGTTTTACGTTATAGATTGACATCTACCTGTTGCTGCATTGAATATGGAACCTTGAGCTTCGCAACTTGCTTTAGATGGTTTACTTGGATCAAATAGAGGTGGTTTGGATTCACAAAGTCCTGTTGCTGCATTGAATATGGAACCTTGAGCTTCGCAACTTGCTTTAGATGGTTTATCTGGATTAATTGGAGGAGGTAGGGCTTCTCCTAGCTTTTCTATACCTCCTTTTATTATTGAGTCTGCAGGTAATAATTGCTTTAGGCCCAAATTTGAATCCCTTCCAAAGCTTTCAACATTTGGGAGTTGTCTTGACACTAATTGGTTATCAATGGAAGATGATGGTGTTTTCGTGGTTGATTCTACTTCTAACAAATCTGATAACGACTTAAAATTAGAATTACCACTATCGCTTGGTGGTGTACCATCATTAGATGGGTCAATAAAGTTAGAAGATAAAGATTCATCATTGCTATTTTCTACTTCTAGCTCTGAAAAGGGCTGAAAATTAGATAGATCTAAATCGGTTATGGATTTACCATCTACAGTAGGAGTTCGAAAATTAGGAGATGAGCTTTCCTCATTGCTGGATTCATCAGTGCTGGATTCATCAGTGCTGGATTCATCAGTGCTGGATTCATCAGTGCTGGATTCATCAGTGCTGGATTCATCAGTGCTGGATTCATCAGTGCTGGATTCATCATTACCACCGACATCATCATCAGTGGTGGCAGAAACTTCTTTGCCAATATTTTGAAAATACATCAGTTCGTTGGCTTTTTGTAAATCAAGTGGTATCTGAAAAGTAGAGCCTGTGATGAAAAATAGAGTGCTTAATGCTAACACAATTATGCCAATTACTGACTTTTGTAATTTCATGAAATAGTTATTCTAGAAATGTTTCATATAAAAGGATATATATTTAACATTTCGTAAAAAATTTGGAAAATTTTTATTAATTTCGTTTAAAAAGATAAATTTTTAGAGTTCCATTAATTGGTTTTAAGACATTTGTATACTTACTATTCAACAGAAATTACGAATAATCCTTCAAATGGACCAGTTCTACACTCATATTTCTTATCGTAGATCAAGATGATGAGTCAATACCTATACACTAGAAATCGATGTAATTCTGATTTTACCCAAAACATTCAATAAGTTAATGAATAACTATTTTTGTTTATATCTAACTTTTTTGCTTAATAGAAACCCATTTCTTAGGTAATCGAACTAGATACGATTTAATTTTAATAACTCTAAAATTATGTGTAAAAAATAACGATTATTGTAAAAATCAGAGGTTATTATTACTCGTATTTTTTTTACATTTTCTGGTAATTTTATTACAATAAACAAATTACATAACCTTTTTCTGTTTAATAGATAGATAAGAAAACAAATAGTCAGATTCTATGATAAATCATTGATAATGATGTTTTAAAATAAAATAAATCAGTTAATTTCCATAAGTTAAAACTAATTTTTGTAATATCATATTTTACACTATAGTATCAGACTAATAGAAAAAGTAAATAGTTTGATATAGACCTCATTTAGCAAATGTGAAGCCAGATTTTTACCTCTGGTTGAATATAGGTTGTATTTATTATTATAATAATTTCAGTTGTACTATTCCAGTTATAGTATTTGAAAACAATTACCTTCCAGCGATAATGATGACATTAGCAATAAGCGGATCAAAATTAGAATGTAGCATAGAATCTTAAGCATATTTTGTAAAAAAAATAATCTTGACTGATTTTATAAAAGAATTATTTATATTAAAGAATTTTTTATGATATAGCAAATATTTTATACTGTTAAATAATCTAAAATTTATATTTCCCCATGAATTCTGATATAAATTGGAATGATGTCATTAAAAAAGAAGCAAGAGGAATTAATAATGAAGATTTTGGTGAAGTGCAAGACATCCAAGGTCAGTTTGTATTAGTTCAAAAAGGTATACTCAATAAAGAAAAACTTTACATTCCAAAAGATCTAGTGGAAAGTTATGATGGATACGTTTTAAAGTTTAGGTTTTCTGAGCAAGAATTAAGTCAATACTATGATGAAGATCCATTGGCTATCCGAGATTCTAATAGCTTGCAAGAGACTGCTCATGAAAGAGAAACCAATGAAGAACATGTAACATTAACAACAGAAGAAAGATTGGATATATCTAAAAAGTCTCAAGAAAATCAAGCAACAATTACTAAAAAACCTGTTACCGAAACTAAAACTGTTGAAGTTTCTCTAACAAGAGAAAAAATAAGCATCGAGCGAAGGCCTCCAAGCGGCCAGACTCAAGCACAAAGCCCAATACAATCAAAAAAGGATATAAAAATACCGTTAAAGAGAGAAGAAGTAAAAGTTACAAAAAAACCCTATGTAAAAGAAGAGGTCATAATAAAAAAGAAGGCGTTTACTGACAGTAAAGAAATAACAGGAGATGTCACATCTTAAAATTGTATACTTTTAGGTAGAATATGGATTGGTAAACTGTAGAATAACACATTAACACTAACTATCTTTTTTTTATTGTTATTACAAATATAGTTTAACTAATTTTTAGTATTTACTTTTTTACAATTTTTGATTATATAAATAAAACTGCAGGATATATATTAGATATAATAGATATGATTTTCCATAATTTTCATGTCGCAGGACTGATGAGAAGGTAGAGATGTATATTAAAAAATTAGATAAATCAATTGATATAAAATCTAATATTATATTGTATGATTGTATATCTATATTTTATCACAAATATTTGAAATCATGTTTATACATTGCCTGGTTCAACAATCTGCTCAGTTATTATTTCCTCACTTATTTTACGT
>DASQLB010000189.1:0-3862 GCA_035630235.1 Nitrososphaeraceae archaeon
TTTATTACTGATGATGAGTTTATAATAGCAATTTCATTATCAGTTAATGGAGGAATCAAAATATTTTGATAATAAATTTTGCAGGAGATATTGACCTAACAAATAATATATATAATTATTTTATTTCCAATTCAATAATAAATGAAAAAATAGAAATCAAAATTGAAGAAGATAACATAGTATTGTCTATAT
The DNA here is from genome assembly GCA_035630235.1 of Nitrososphaeraceae archaeon. Taxonomy (GTDB): domain Archaea; phylum Thermoproteota; class Nitrososphaeria; order Nitrososphaerales; family Nitrososphaeraceae; genus TH1177. Next base: position 193 of record DASQLB010000189.1, read on the forward strand.
TTGATGAACAAGATAAACAAGTAATTAAACAAATAAGGTCATTATTACAAGAATATTTAGACTCTTTTAAAATCTATAAAAACCATAAAATTATTGAGCTTGAAAATATCCTTACTGTTGGAATTCCAAAAGACATAGTTGAAATCTCGAATCTTGTTTTCTGTGAAATTTGTGGTTATGGAATGTCGAGTGAAGAAGAATTATTAGTTCATAGAAGAAGTCATGGAATATTATAGATTGATATTAACGAAGAAAGAATATAATTTCCAAATAAAACAGAATACAAGAGAAAAAATAATTTCATTAAATAAATATTAGTGATTATAATTAGAAATTACTATTATTCTTCAAATTTCCTTATGCTTTACATACACTTGGTTTTGATAAATCTGTCTGACTTTTTCTAATGTATCTATATCCTTTAGGTTCTTGTCAATACGAATATTCTTTATCCTAGGAAATCGTAATGCAAATCCACTATCATGCCTTTCACTTTTTTGTATTGTATCAAATGCCACTTCTAAAACTATCTCAGGCTTCACTAAAATTCTATTTCCCTTGTCTTCTACTATAATTCCTCTTAACCTTTCGGTCATTTCGTCTATCTCTTTATCAGTCAAACCAGAATATGCTTTTCCGATTGTTTTTAGCCTTGTATTGTCAAGATAATTATTGGTAGTCAAGTTATCATTATCTTTTTTATCTTCATCTATTACTGCAAATGTATAATCCGATAGCACTCCAGCTCTTTTTCCATGACCATATTCCGCAATAACAATTACTGCATCAATTGTATCTAGTTCCCTCTTCAACTTCATCCAGTATCTACCTCTTTTTCCTGGATGATACTGAGATAGCGGATCCTTTACTACTAAGCCTTCGTGTCCAATATCTTTACTTTCATTAAATATTGCAATTACTTGGTCTATTGAGTCTGAAATTTTGTAACTTGAATTGATTATCGGTTCTTTAAAAGAGATTGTCGATAAAATATTTTTTCTATCCAAAAGTGAATTCTTTAGTACTTGGTTATTCTTAAAATACATTATATCATAAACTATGTAAAATACAGGAATTTCAGTCTGAATATCGTGAGTAACATTTTTTCTTCTAAGTCGTTTCTGTAGCTCTTGGAAATGTAATGGTTTATCATTTTTGAAGGCTATTAATTCTCCATCTAAAATAAAGTCTACATTATTATGTAACCTTGTATCTGAAGTTATTATTGTAGATTTTATTGCAGCTTTCACTAACTCCGGAAATGCATAAGTTATATCTACAAGATTGCGAGAAAAAAGCCGAACCTCATTATCAAACTTGTGCATTTGTAACCTTATTCCATCATATTTATATTCACAAATCAAAGGTTTATTGTAATAGTTTATTATCTCTTCCGCACTAAACATGACATCTGCTAACATAAAACTTACGGGCACAAATGGTTTCATTATTACATTGTGAAGAGTATTTTTTTTTGCTAAAACTGCTACTTGTGAAATATCTCCTGAAATAAGCATAGCTTCTCTTATGTATTTTAATTCTCTATTAAATGAATGAGATAAAGAAATCTCCACAAGACCTTCAACTGAACCAATTCGCATTTCACCAGTAATAATTTTTATAAGATACTTTGATTCAAGCGGAGAACAAGCAATAAGTAATCCTTTTAATATGTTCTTTTTAGTTTTATTAGAACCAGAGCCACTAATGCTTGCTATCTTTTTAAATTGATGATACAAATAACTTAATGATACTTTTTCTTGTTGGTTAAATAGAGAAATAATATGCTTTTTAGATACTGCATATTCTGCTATTGCACCAATATCCCCATGTTTTAGATGAATAGTTTGGATATCTTTAATATCTAACATTGCAATCTCAGAAAGAGATTCCATAATAGTAGTAAATCCTATATTGAGTGTCATAGTTGAGCCTATAGGGAAAACTCTTCCTGATAGAAATAAAACCGCAATAGATAATGAGGTCTCGTCAAGATTGGCTATATATTTAGAAATAATATCTATTTTTTCATTTTTTTTAGTGGTAGATCTAATCTTTTCACACGTTTCTACAAACAGGGAAAATTGATCGTTATTCTGGTTTTCCATATATATTGAGTATCTATCTTGTCATTAAAATAACATATACTTGTAATAAGTTAATACACACCAATGATATCACTTCTTCCAACTATTTTTTAATTCAAACAAACGAATAAACATTCAGTGATTTCTTACTATCTCAAGAGATTAATTTCAATAGGTTTATCCATATAAGATCATGTTAAATACTTGAATAAAATTAATACTGCTATTACTGTGGAAATGGACCGTTCTTATATTGTTGTAGTAGATGACGAATCTGATTTAGTATTTATGTTTAAAGTCACGTTAGAGATGAACGGCTATAACGTTATAGGATTCACTAATCCAATTGAAGCTCTTGAATATATAAAAAAGAATCACGATAAATGCGCTCTTTTAATAACAGATTATAGAATGCCAGAAATAAATGGATGTGAGTTATCTACTAAGATTAAAGAAATTGATGAAAAAATAAACATAATCATAATAACTGCATATGAAAATATTATCGAGGACACTTTTGGTTTTGAACTGGTAAAGAAACCTATCTCAACCACTAAACTATTAGAGGTAGTCGCAGACAATATTAATCTTAAATAATAAAAGTATCATATACAAGATTAATACACCTTACAAGTTTATAGATAATTGTATACTTTTTAGAAATATTGTCAATTTGTTATTCAAGTTGTAAATGATTGACGATTTTTAAATTGCCTACTTTTTATAGCCAATATACTACTATAAATTAGTAAACCTTGTAGTAAATAACCGCCAATAATCAAAACTATAGTATTAAGTGGCTTTGAAAAAGTTATCATTCTGTTAATATGAGCAGTAACGAGACTATTGCCAATAATGATTAATAGTGCCAAGAAAATACATACATAAAATGGCTTATTATTACCTACTCCTTTTATAATGGTAATAGCTAATATGAGGAATGATAATTCTAGTATTATTGCGTTAATGATAAAATTTGGGTTACCGAATGGAATACCTATTAGACCTATAAAAATTATTGAAAATAAAATAACCAATACCTGATTTTTTGGATGCAAACTAAGTATTCTTTCCTCTTATACACTACCAGTATTAATTTATTAAATTTAATTGTTATAATACAATTCTGTTATTAGCTTTAACATATTTGAAGGGATATAATACATCAATATACGATATTACTTTATAGTTTTGAACACTATATTAAGAAAATTGCTTGCCTAATAACCTTAAAGAATCTACAAGAAATTAGTTTATTAACGGTTTTTCTCTATTGTTTATATAAATTGACTGTTGTTTTCATTCCTTTTAAAAACATGGATTAACTTTCTAATGCCATAATAGCTGGAATATTTGGATGTAATGGTATAGGACACATATATATTGGAAAGGTATTACGAGGTGTGTTAATAATATTTTTTAGGTTGGATTTCGTTTGGAATCGGGATACTCGTATTTTTATTTGAATTTATAACACAAAATGATCAACTATTGCACGGTTTTGATTTATCTATGATCTTTGGACTAATCTATTTTGTAATCTGGATAATTCAAGCACTTTGCAAATAGATGAGACAGGCATT
>DASQLB010000190.1:0-4433 GCA_035630235.1 Nitrososphaeraceae archaeon
TGAATGCTTAACTGTTAAATGTCCATCACTATTTTGAACTTAAATTATAATCGTATTGTTATTGTTCAAAGAAAATTCATTAACTATGTTGAATATTTCTTCTAGTATGATAAATACTTCCAAAAGGGCTCTGTTAACTTAAGGATAAAGTAGTCATACGTTACTTTTCTATTATGTTCTGTGATCAGTTTTAATAAAATTTTTTCAATTTACTTCTTAATTTTTGCTTAACTTAACAAGGCCTTCCAAAGTATTAAATTTTCAACAGTATTTGTTTTGATTACAAGCAACAAATTCGACTAAAACTAATGTAGCTATAATAAAAGTAAATGTTTCTGCAATTAGTATAATTGCTAAAAGTAACGTATAAATATTTTTAGTTATTGATATTATTTACTCAATATGTAAAATACTTTATACCTAATTATACCTGAAAACGTAATATGCATATTTTTTAAATATAAAGTTGTGTTTAATTCTTTAAAATTAACTAAGATAAATAAAGTCATTATAAGATAATTTAAAAACAAAATAAAATATAGCTTTTCTCAAAAATAATAGAAGAGGTTAGAAATTTTTTATGATTCTTTAAATCAACTTCCTATACTAAAATTATATTCTTTCTCCCATTCAAAACTTTGAGTGTTGTTATCTTTAGCAACAATCCAAAAATCATAATTTCCACCAATGCGATCTCCTGCTTTGTTAAGCTTTATTTTCCCTGATATTCCCTCATCAAATGAATCAGCAGTTTCAACAATAATCTCTTTAAATGATTTTTTGGTTAAATTTTTATTACTATTGTTAAAAGTAGTATTATTTTTATCAAGGCTTAGAGCGGCTATCCAATAAGAATCATAAGCTAGTGCAGGATATGTTATTGAACCTACTTCATGTAATTGTTTTTCTAGTACTTCTTTGAGATCATGTAATTTCTTTGACTCACTATCGATTGAATATAAAGGGTTAGAAAGATTTGTTTTCATTGCAAATGATGCTGAATCAACATTCTTTGTTATTTGATGATTTTGTGCTATTTTATCACTGCCATACCATCTTACATTTCCTAAATTTTCATAAAGGGTTGATTGGATTAAAATAGGTGTTATCTCGTCAAAAGATATTACATATACAGCTACAGAATTAGCACCATATTTTTTTATTGCATCAGCGACTATTGCATTTAATTTTTCTAATTCTTGATTCCACATTAGGAAATTTATCCTATGTAAACTAGTGGCAAATTTGCCTGTATAAGGTTTATAATTAATACCTTCTTCTACTTCTCCTCCTAGTTTTTCAAAATAATATTTAGTAGATTTATAGAGATCATTACTATATAAACCGCCTCTCCAGATAGGAACAATAACTTTTATACCGTCTTTGATCATTCTTTCTGCAACTATTTTTCCTTGGTATGTATCATCAGGAACTAATCGAAAAAGATTGTCTCCTTCAATAGAAAGTGACGAGGAAGTACTAGAGTAACTAATAAGGGTAATATTATTAGCATCTGCGTATTCTTTGGCAGCTAAAACTGTACTACCGATAGAAGGTCCTACAATAATATTTGCACCATGTTCATGTAATTTTTTTATTGCTACTAGGGTTTCTTCTGGAGTTGTCTTTGAATTAGCCATTAGTAGAGTGAAATGTGGTGATGATGATGAAGAATTCATTTTTTCAAAATGTTTGTTTACATCATATTCAGCTTTTTCTAATGCTACCTTGACAGATTTACCAAGAGAAGAAAAGGAACCAGTGAATGGTAAAATGGCACCAACAACAAATTCCTTTTTAATATTGTCATCATCACTATACTTTGATGATGATGAGGAGAGTTGAGGATAAGAACTCTTTTTTATGAAAAAGTCTTTATCTTCATCACCGCTGAAAACATTTGTATAATAAAAACCAGTAAATATTAGAAAAGATATTATGATAATTGAACTAAATAGAACCGTTTTGAAAGTTTCATTTTTTCTTCTTCTTCTTATGTTTATTATAATCTTGTAAATGAGATCCTTTGACTGCCATTTGATATAATACCTAAGATACCATATAAGACCAGCTGCAATTAACAAATAATGTGCAGACAATAATAATGCAGACATCCATATCTGTTCGACAAATGCGGTTAGAACAATAATTGCAAACCAACTATCTCCTACTACAATTGCTAAAAATCCGACCAATTCACAGATCCAAGGAATAAAGTGATGTTTTTCATTCTTTATCCCAAGGAGGATCATCAATGCAAGAACAGTTAAAATGGAATTTAATGTAGGATATGCTATAGTGACAATAAAAAGCATAAGACCTCTGAAATTTGATAATTCCGACAGATCTAAAGTCAAGTTTAATATGTATATCAAAAATAAACCTGTACCAGAGATTATTAAAAGCAGAATTTTTTTATTTGTAATGTAACCAAGTTTTTTATATATATTTATCAATCTATATATTAGAAATCCATATGCAGATAATAAGAATAAATCTGCTAAAGAAGGGACGGGTGATACAATATCAAGTACTACTTCATAATATGCCCAGATTATATTTGCTATAAACCAGAAAATAAGACCAAGTGTTAGAAGAATATTAGTTTTATCTCCTTCCTTACTATCTCTATCCTTAACTAGAATCATTGCAGAAAGTCCTACAGCAATAAGAGAATTTGTTATCAATATCCAATTTGAATAGGTCATTTTAGTGTCTGAGTCTGCAAAAATAATAATAGAATTTCCTATGACTATTGTAATAATTACTCCTAAAAAAAAATATAGGGTAGTCCTCAATTATTCTCCTTTTTTATAAATATTGATATCAGTTATAAATGCTTAAAACTACAAATAGCGAAAGAATTTAAATTGATATATTCCTAATTATTTTTATATATACATTTAATATTTTGATAGAAAAAAGGCATCACATACTACTACTACTTCTTAATATCATAGGTTATATCATTTTTTGGTTTATTCTTGCTTTTGCCATCTTGAAAGTATCTTCATTCTTTTCCCGTCCAATAAGCCTTTTATTAAGATTAATTGTATCATTCTCGTAATACTAATACCCTGCCAAAGTTAAAATATTTTTTTAGTTATCACAATATTTATAAAGTTTATTTTATTTCACAAAAATTGTTATGAATATTTATAATATTCCTAGAAAAACATTATTATTTATTTCGTTTGTATTGTTAGGGTTTTCTTTTTTATTATCTAATGTTTATGCTAAAGTATATGTGAATGAAGAATTTGGGATAAAGTTTGAATATCCTGATGAATGGAAATTAACTACAGCAAATGAGAATCTATCATCATTTCATGCTGTAGATGACGAGATACTACTAGCAAATTTTCATGCAGATCCTGATCCTAGCATTGTTAATTTTGTTTCATTAGCAGTATATGCAAATATGACTAATCCCGATGAATTTTTAAAGCTAATCAAAAAAGAACTTAATACAAATGAGACAGCAAATATAGAAATCTTAGATATGAAAAAATATAACAATATTAGAGGTGAATCAACCATGTTGATAAAGGCAATGTATACTCCTCTACTAACAAAATCTGAAAGAGATTTTGCTTCTTTAACACTGTCACCAAATGAAAGAACGTATATACTTTTTTATGAAGACGGGACTGGTTATAAAATTACCTATTCATTCCCTTCAGACATAGCATACAATTACCAAGATGATGTTTTATCAATTGTATCTCAAATAAGAGATAATAAAATGTAATGGTATAAAACATATGGGATATTATAATACATAAAACAAACTGATTTGGTTTGTTGAATCTATCGGGAATAGGAATTTTAGATAAAGATTTACTCACATCAAATCACCCACTCCTTTATCTTCTGACAAATATTCATAAAACCTAGAAACAGTTTCTATTTTTTAATTGATATAGAATCAAATTCATGATTGCAACTTTGACGAGTACTGATGATACACAAAATCCATTATTGTATGACAAATGCAATAAAGATACAAATATAGAGACAAATTTCGCATATTTTAATTTTTTTACTTTTTTTATCTATTAATCAAGAAATAATTGGATAATTTTACTAAATTTTATAGGATATTGATACATTAATCCATGACCCGCATCTTTTATTTGGATTAACCAAGCACCTGGTATTTTTTGTGCAAGTCTAACAGAATTAATAGGAAGGGTAACAGCATCATCTGTTCCCACTATAATCAACGTTGGTATTCTAATATTATTTATAATGTTATATGAACCATTCCAATTCATATATGCTTCACCTTGAAGTTTAAAAATTTCATGGTTTAACGGTTCCCTAGTAACTGGAAAATTTTTTAGATATTCAGAATTGTTTTTGATCCAATCTTCTTGAAAATATAAAAGAGATATATTTTTATTAATCTCTTCAATTGACATATTTTTAAA
>DASQLB010000191.1:0-3034 GCA_035630235.1 Nitrososphaeraceae archaeon
ATTTCATATTTTGATTCTCAAAAAACTATCATATTTATATACTTAGTATACTGATGAGATAATGAAAACACCTCTTATACAAAGTCTATTCACAAAACCTCATTCACGTATTAGACAAATTTGAAAAGTCATTATTACATATGTTCATGATTATAAAATATTTTACTATTTAACTCAAACCATTTAATTCGTTCATGATATTTTTTCAGTGGTTACACAATAAATTATTTTAAGAATTTAGAAATTTTAAGGCATTTTTATAACATGAGGTTCATGGAGGCTCATGAAAGACACATGTCCTCTAGTTTGGTTTTTCAGTCCAAAGAACTCCAAACAGAACCCTGATAAAAGGTATTATACAACACTATTAAAAAAAGGTTCTTTTCTTTCTTCTATTATATTCTTTCAATGATATGACATGGGTCAAAGACACTAGATTTGTGCCATACCTCCATCAACGGACAGTTTATGGAGTAATGAATAGAGTAATGAATAGATAGAACGATAAGGTAAAAGAAAATGCATTAGCTTATTTATCTGATCAACTATTAGTTTCCAAAAATTTATTGATGATTAGAGTATTTAATTAAAAATTTTGGTAATAATAAAACAAAAACAACAATAATATTATAGTTAATCAAAAAATAAAAATTTGTGCGTAAATGATAACAGAGCATAACAAGAAAAAACAATTGTAACAAGAAAGTAACAATAAAAAACAAGGAAGAAACAAGAAATAGATGTCAGGTTTTATAAGCATTTTTTATATTAATATAATATTGTTAACTAATGAACAAAAAGAGGCAATAGTTATTGAAATGCTTAAAAAAGGATATCCAATTCGTGAAATAGCAAAAGCATCTCAAAAGTCATTCTCAGATATAGGAGAAATTAAAAGAAGAATATTTGGAGAAGCTGCCTCATACAAAAAAAAGAAGAAAAAATTATCTAAAGTTGCACAGGCCCTCGACTTATTCTCTCAAGGTAAATCACCAATAGAAGTTTCTATCGAATTAGATTTTGATCCAAAAGATATAGAAAAAGTATATCTAAATTATCTAGGACTAACTGGCTTAACTCAGTTAGTAAAAATTTATAAAAAATTAGATAATTATTTGCCAGATTTTATCAGTTTTTATTGGTCATTCAAAGAAGCTGGAGCAGATAACAAAAAAATTAAAGAGATTCTTGATATAGCAAATAGAGTACCTGAACTAGATTTAGAAATAAAGAGATTACAAATTGAAAGAAAAAATCTAGAAATACAAATACAGAATAAGAATAACAATTTACAAAATCTCGACAATCAAATAGAAATAGCTAATAATATTTTCAGTACTGAACTTACCAACTTGGGGGATTTACGTCATGAAGCAGCCCACTGTAGAATACAATTACAAAATCTAAAAAAATTACTTAATGATATAGCAAATAAAAATGAATACCAAAATTTAGAGAAGAAAGTTGAAGATATGGTTATGAAAATAATATCTGAAAAGTCAGTTAATCTATCCCTGGTACTTGTTGCTGTTTTAGAAGCTTTTAGAAATGATCCATCAAAGTATGATATTATTTTTACTTATTATGATGCAATCAAAAATGATAATGTTAATGGTGAAGATTTGCAGTCAAAGGAGAACCATGTATTTGTTAATAATATGAACCTACTTCAGGAGATTGATAAAATTTATAAAAAATTGTATAAAGTATATTCTAATAAAATAATTTCTAATATCATAGGAGCTGAATATAATTAAAAAAATAAATAAATTATTTGGAGTCATTGCTTATATTATACATTCACAATTAAATTACAAGCTATCCTATTTATGGTAACTATATAAAACATATTTTGAATATGAATAGTAAAATTAGATTTGTATTCCCATTAATTATTGTTCTGTTAGCCCATGTTCCAAAAAAGTGTCATTTTCATTTATTCCAAGTTTTTGTACTATTTCCTTATCTAAACTTACAAGAAAAATATTATCTATAGATTAAAAATTATAAATCGAAATTATATTACTAGTATTTTTTGTTGTTTGTTTCACTAAATATTATTTGTGCAACGTAATCGTCTATTCCCAATTTTTCTGCAATTTTTGATGGTCCATATTCTAATATCTTTTCTACTGTAAAACCATTGATCTGTAATAATTCGATTAAGCCTTTTGAAATATTTAGATATTCTAATCTTTCGTCTTTCCTAATTGCTAGTTTTATTGATGATGATGGTGACGTTCCTATAATATCTTTCATAATATTTATCTAGTAGATTTGTCATAGTCCGTTTACATTAACCTTCCGCAATAATTTTCAGAAATCTTTCTTTTTATTTTAGAATCGAGAATCATTTTTTTTAGTTTCTAAATTATTTATAAAATTGTTTTAACATTTTGGAACAATACAAGGATTTAAATGATTCAGCAGAACTAAATTAGAATTTCCTATTTTTGTCAATGTTCTTTGTAGATTCTTTGATATTAAACTCGTTTTGTTCTGCAATTATATAATCACATATTATTTTAGCATTTTCAAGATTTTTAACAAGAACTTCACGAAATAATTTTAAAATATATGGTTTTTGATATTTAGTTATACTATCAATCTTTCTTTTCAAACTTTCAATATCTATTCGATTAGTTATTGTATCTGTAGCAGTAGAAGTAAAAGGAGTAGTTTCCTCTCTATTATTTCTAATATTATACTTAAACTTGTTGATCTCTTGTATTAATGGAAAACTCTTGTTTATCTGAATTTTGTGCTAACATGTGGTAACGTCTTTCAAATACGATTTACGCACAATAAATAAAAATATTATGTATAAACCCGCGAATATAGCGCCGGGAGTGGGACTCGAACCTTCGTCCATCAAATGTGAGTTCTACTTTCTAATATTAAAATATTTAATTCTAGATAAGATTAGAAATGTATGCTTCAACCAATAAAATAATTCGTTTAATTCTTTACCAATAATGTCAATAACTTGATATTTTTTATTCATAATTATAAAATCGTCATAGCCTGAACTCAA
>DASQLB010000192.1:0-4593 GCA_035630235.1 Nitrososphaeraceae archaeon
AAGTTTAAAAATTTCATGGTTTAACGGTTCCCTAGTAACTGGAAAATTTTTTAGATATTCAGAATTGTTTTTGATCCAATCTTCTTGAAAATATAAAAGAGATATATTTTTATTAATCTCTTCAATTGACATATTTTTAAATATTTCTGAATTGCGTAAGGTGTAAAAAATATTCATAATTTTTTTATCCGAAACAGCAGCAGCATCTTTTCCTACACCATCGGTTGAACCATAAAGAATCAGTTTTCTAATTTTTTCTGGATGATTAAGAGCAATTTCTTGTGCAATCAGTGAACCCAGGGAAAAACCAAGAACATCTATTTTTTTATTTATTCCAAGTTTTTCAAGTAGTTCAATTGTATCATTTGCAAATTGTTTTATTGAAAATGGTTTAGTACCTATGGTAGTATCTCCTATTCCTCTATTATCAAAGACGATTACTGTATTGTTATATGCAAAAAGATTCTTTATGAAAGAAGGTTCCCATGCATTCTTAGTTTGACCAGAACCAGCTATAAGTAATATTGTATTATTCCCATTACCATATATTTTGTAAGCATATCAATATCATTCACTTTAACTCTGTTCATTTTTGGATAAAATATAGAATCTACTATATTTTCATTTTTGTTTAGACCAAGATTAGAATTACTGTTTCAACAAATATTATTATTATTGTTGATATTGTAAAAAAATAAATAAAGGGAACAAAATAAAATGACTTTTGAAATATCTAAAAACATTTGTGAAATTTGTAGGCAACAAGCAACTGCTGGAATACTAGACGAAACCAAGCAAGTCAAAATAAGGTATTCATGTCAAGATCATTATCTACAAGTTTATAAAATGATTAAAGATCAAAGAAAGAAAGAAATGAATAAGAAATGAATAATGACAAAAATAGTCCACAGAATTACTGAATCTGTCTAGATCGATTCAGAAGAAAACCCAACTGATATAGACATATGTTGTTATATTCTTACTATGGAAAACTAGGTCATTTGACTGAGTCGACATTGTATTGTTGATATATTATGAAGTTACTTTAGGAAAGAGAGAACAAATAAATTAGAAAGTTAATAATTTTGTTTAGTAAATTTTAATTATTATAAATAAAAGATTTAATATTTTAAGAAATATTGCTTAAGTTATTCTATGATATTATATAAAGTTAAATTAGACATACTCATCTCATATTATTTTATAAATTAATCATAAAATAATGAAAAATTTGTTGAAATGAAGAGAGTGAAATTTAGAGATCAGGGAATATATTAAAACTTCACTTCATCGTATGACGCATATAACGACTGATTATTTGTACAAGTTCATTTATTTTTATTGGCTTATGAATAAGTTCTAAATTCAAGTTATTATTTAATATATCATTAGCAGCAGTCATCAGTACCATTTTAACATTTGGATTTATTTTAGTAATTTGGTTAGCTAACTCACAACCTGTCATTTGAGGCATTTTGTAGTCGATGAGAATTAAAACAAATTTATCTTGATGAGTTCTTAAATACCTAACAAACGAAATAGGATTAGCATAACCTACTACAGGATAACCGTTTTGACGTATTATTTCTGTAAATAGCGTTAGAATATCCTCTTCATCTTCTACAATTGCTATTGATTGTGGAAATATCATCCGGAACTGATACCAGAGTCTGATCTACAATATATTTAAGACTTAAAGATGATTAACCTCCTGATAATAATATTATTTTAGATAGTTGTTGACTTTTTTAATCAATATTTGTATTGTGATGGGTTTATTTAGTTGTTCAAAATTGAGTATATTACCATCGATATTTTCATAAGCGGTGATGATGATAACCTCTATGTCATTATTCAATTCTTTAACTTTAATTCCAAGTTCGCATCCATTCATCTTGTTCATCATAAAATCCGTAATTAGTAAAGAATACTTGCCAGGATTCCCCTTTATACTTTCGAGAGCTACTATAGGATCTGTAAAAGCAGATACATCATAACCATATGAAGATAATGCATCACTAAAGAGATCTACTAAATCATGCTCATCATCTACAACGATTATTGATTTTGTGATAGCAATAGTTGACAAGGTGTGTATCAAACTATATAAACATACGCAGAAAAACGTTCTCTAAATGATTTCTATAGATCAATATGTAAGGGTAGCTTGTATATAATTGAAAGGCAATTGTAACATGCTCGGTCTTAACGAAAAATTTGTGTATATTATATTTTGGTATTGTATACGTAGGTAAACAGTTTAACTTAGTTGTATACATGTTACGATCAATATTTTAATACAGAATAGTAATCAACAAAGCATTCTATTGTTCTGTCTTTGAAATACAGTAATACCCTTTCAATTACACTCTTTTCTATGGGTGCGTGCAATCTATGTTTTAGATACTTCAATTTGCATGCTTGAAGCTAATATGTACCACTATCTGTATCTACTACATGTTTACCATATTCGGAGACAAAGGATCGAATAAATTTTCTGCTACAAACATGTTTCTTTCTTCAGAAATTGTAATTCATATCCAAACATATTTGCAACCTGTCTGAACCATGGTCTAACCTATGATAATGGAAGAAATTCTCTTCCTTCGATAAAGCTGGCAAGTATCAAATCTTAAATCTAGTTTCATACAGACACATAATTTCTTTTCTCATATCTAAAATTGTTAGTATATTCAATACATTTCGGAGGCTGGAGCAATTACTATGTATTTAGGTTTATTACTTGGATTGAAATTTAGTTTGAATGTGGGTATAGGATCTAATTATGAGCATTTTTCTTATATTCTTGCAATAGTTCCATTTGTATTAGTTTATATCTTTTTTAAGTATCGAAAATAAATTATGGTATTTAAAAAATATTAATAATATCCTGATTATTAGTAACACAAGACGATGGATATTGGTGTCTTATCTAAAACTAAATAACGGAAAAACTATAGACGATGAGTTTTGTAATAAGTCGAGATAATTTAATAATAGCTTTGAGGTAATTATAACATTGAAAAATATTTTAATAATTGATGATGATGTCAAAACTTCTTAGAAATATAAAAAATGGTTAGAAGGTGAAGAAGGATTTAATCAACATTAATAAACGATCCTCAAACAGCAGAAGCAAATTTTAAGTCTACTGATTATGATCTAGTCCTTATTGGTTTTAAAATGTCTGTAATGGATGGATTTAATCTTTACGATAAATTACATGACATATCAAAAAAAGTAGAACATACACCAAAACAATTTAGGGTATGTTTTATGACTTCGTCTATAATAAATTATAAAGTGTTAGCTGAAATCCATCCTGAAATAGGACAGGAGTGTTATGTTTCAAAAGAAGTTCCTAAAGAAGTTTTTATAAAACATGTACATTCTTTAATTTCTTAATTTCTCGCTTTATCTACATATAAATAGATTCTTATACAATTAATAAATCATTTTGAATTTAGCCTTTTTTATATTGAATTGAAAAGATATTTCGATCTTATAAATAAGTTCTATTTTCTATTATATTTACACAACAGTTCAAACGTTTTTAAATGGTTATTTGAATAAATGATTGTTATAGATATCTGCAATTTAACTTAATTAATCTGTTAGTACTGAAGTAAAATTTGATTTATGTATTAAATACGATGTAGTACAAGTCTAGATAATGAATAAGAATAAAAACATAACATCAGTTTTAACAATTACTGTTCTTATTGCTACAACAATAATTATGGTAAGCTCAATCGTATTCTCAGATCGCATGATAATAGCACAAAACGAAAAATTCAATGCAAAACTTTCAGGTCAAGATGAAGTTCCACCCGTTCAAACTACTGCTTCTGGTAAGGCGTGGTTTAAATCAATTCAAGATAATGTATGGTTTAAACTTAACGTAACTGATATGCAAGGAGTTACAAAGGCTCATATACATGCTGGAAAAGTAGGTGAAAATGGTCCCGTGGTTGTAACATTATACAAATCTGATACTCCACAATCAATAAATGGTAAATTATCATACGGGAACATAACCTCAGATCTGTTAGAAGGACCAATGAAAGGTAAACAAATATCTGACCTAGTTACTGCAATGTCAAACGGAAGTACATATGTAAATGTCCATACTGAGAAACATCCAAACGGTGAAATTCGTGGACAAATAATGTTGGCAAATTCAACTAATGATAAAATGATGATGATGGATAAATGATAAGCAAATAAACCTTTTTTATTTTTTTAATTTATTTTTTCAACTTTTACCTATAATTTAATTTGCTAGTTACACTTTATATCGATCAAACAATTATCGAAAATGCAAATTATATGACTAGTCAGTTTTTTCTAAAATTCTTAATATTCAATTGATTGAATAAAAACCTCCTTACTCATTAATTAAATCATAACTAAACTTTTAACACAGCATAAGAAATTTAATATTATATTTGTGAAGGAATAAATAAAAATTATTACTTGAAATATATAATAAATTTTAAAAAGATGATTAAATAAAAAATCTAGTATGCCAATTTGGGATGGTTCTGGGTGTAATATGGGAATATCCTTTTTTATTAATAAGATAACATAACT
>DASQLB010000193.1:0-2748 GCA_035630235.1 Nitrososphaeraceae archaeon
TCCTTCTAATAAATGCTAAGAAGAATAATATTAATATCATAAGTGATATTATGGCTAGTAATATGTCTACATACGGAGTATCCAATGCCGGCAAAATATCTTCTAAATAATCAATAAATGATTCAACTGCAAATAAACCAAAGGCGGCTATAGCAAAAATCATTTTTTTTAAATGTATCGTTTTATATGCCGAAATAGATAGTGCAAATAAAAATAATGCGAAAATACCGACAATTATTTCTATAATTTCATCAGTATTAACTAAATCTAACACTCTTTATTCCTGATATAATACTTCTTATAAAGATTGATATAATTTGAGAAAGAGAAATTTTTGTATTCTATTTTATTATCATTTATTCTTTATCATCATGAGATAAGGAAAGAAATGTTTCTGCTATTCTGCTACTCCATATATTCCATATATTAGGATAATAATTTTTCATTAATGCTATTAGATATTTTGAATCTACATTTAGTTTATATCTTTTAAATTTTCCATCTTTACTCTCATTAATTAAATCTAATTCAAGTAAACGGGAAATATGCCAATTTACAGCAGCATTAGATATTCCTATTGAAGTAACAATATCAGATTGTGAAGGATTTTTTTTCTCCACTATGAAAAATAGTATATCTCTAGCAGTCTCTTGATTCAGAATTTGTAATAAATTTTTCTCTTTTGCTTGAAACATGCCTATTGGGAAATAATATTTGTACAATCCATTTCTAACAGAAGTAATTTTTCCATCTTTTTCTAATCTATTCAGATGATGTTGAACTGTACCCATGGAAATCTCTAATTCTTTTTTAATTTGTCTAAGATGACATGCGGGTCTTTGATGAATGAACTTTAATATTCGATCAGTATTGCTATGTAATGTTTTGTCTTGTTCATTCATTTTTATCCCTTGGTTATTATTAGTAGTGGTACAAGTACCTAAATGAATAAATGTCTTTAGCCGTTATCTTAACATTCACTTAAAGACTCGTATCAATTATTTTATTAACACAGATGTAACTATCTAATAGAAGAATAATATGAAACTAAGGAAAATCCCTATCTTGAATGTATTTGGAATTATTTTATTAATATCTGCTATCTTTTTGCTTATTTCTTTTGAAAATAATGGTATCAGTGCTGTAAATTCCTCCAGTTATAACGCTACCCTATTATATGTTGATAAAAAATATAACATAATTGCTGCAGGTGATTGGTATTGCAATGAAGAAACAGAAAGAACAATTCAGAATGTGTTAAATATCAATCCTGACTTAATAATTACAACTGGAGATCATGTTAAGGATGTAAAATCTGCAGCTTGCTGGATCGAAATGTCTAAAGACATAAAAGATAGGATGAAAATTGCAGTAGGGAATCATGATGCTGAATTTAAAAAAATTTATAAACAGATTATCGCTTATCATCAACTAGATAATCCTTATTACTCTTATGATTTTCAAAATGTTCACTTTATCAGTATGTCTACAGAACATCCATATGAGGAAGATAGCAAACAATATGAATTCATTAAAAGTGATCTAGAAAAGATTTCACAAAATGCAAATATTGACTGGATAATTGTCCATCAGCATAAACCATTATATTCTACTAAACAAGACAAGCAAGAGGCAAACGATCTTAGAGATGTTTATCAACCTTTATTTCACATTCATGATGTTGACCTAGTATTATCTAGTCACAATCAATATTATGAAAGAACTTATCCAATTCTGTATAATGAAAATGAAGAATTAATAAATGATAAATCAGATACACCCAATCCAATAATAGCAATAGACCATCAGTATGACTATCCTCCTACAGATGGTATAGTATTCCTCTCAGTAGGTACTGCAGGTGATGAACTAGACCCTGTTAAAGAAACACACGATTATCATGTTATTCAAGAAAGTAAACATGGATTTCTCAATTTAGAGCTGTCAAACCAAGGTAAAAAACTTTCAGGAGAATTTTATACTAATGATGGTGAAGTCCTTGATCATTTTTCTTTACATGAGAGTTGAGTTGAATAAGATGAATCAACTATTTCACTATTATTACCAAGTTCATATGTTTACCTAGAAAGTAATAATATTTTTCATAATCTATAACAAATTATCTCAATTGATCATTCCTGAGCAGACTGTTAAAAATAATGGAAACCAATAACAACGAATTAGAAAATAATAAAGAAGAATAAGAAAAAGCCAATTAAAAATAATTTATATTCCTCTTGAAGATATAGAGGATATAAAAAAATAAAAATTATTGAGATGGTAAAAGGTCAAATTAATCAACAATCATTGATATAACTCAAGAATTCTACAAAATCTATAGATATGCAACAAGTAAAATATTTACTTTGATAGATAAAAAGATGACAAAATATTTAACTTATGAATATTATAAAACATGTATAAATATTGTTAGATAATTGGCAAATAGGCCTGCAACTAGAGTTTCTAATAGACATTATAATAGCTCTTGCTGCAGGATTTGTTATAGGAGCCGAAAGAGAGTCAAGAGGTAAGCCTGCTGGTATCAGTACAAATTCTTTGGTAATAGGTGGTTCTATGTTATTTACATATCTCTCTGCTGCTGTCGATCCTAATTCAACTTCACGTATAGCAGCGCAGGTAGTAAGTGGAATAGGATTTTTAGGCGCTGGAATGATCCTTAAAGGAGAGATAGATAAAAAAATCACAAACTTAACTACTGCAGCAAGTGTTTGGTATTCTGCAGCC
>DASQLB010000194.1:0-14172 GCA_035630235.1 Nitrososphaeraceae archaeon
ACAAAACAAACATAATGCCTTTGATAAAGGGTTAGCAGGAAAATATATTAGAGATTTTTTAGGAGGAATAAAAGAATATTTAGATATCGATGAAAGCTTAATATTTATAGATATCTCTCAAGCTCCCTCAATGCCACTAACTCCTTCGAAGAAAGAATTAAATTCAATAATGTTAGTTGATAAAGATTTAGAATTCGAAACGCCTACTTCCGCTATTCCATTAATTGATTCAATAACAGGTTTTTTGGATATGATTCGGATTTATACACCTGAACGCAATAGAGAAAAGCTAGAAAAAGTGTTAAGGAATATTGACCTTTAAAAGGTGATAGAAATGGTTGAGTATCCACAAAAAAAACGAATAGTAATAAAATTAAGCGGAAGAATTTTTAGTCTTTCTGATAACCATGACCAAGACAGTAATAACTATTACAATATCTTCAAACAGTATAGTGAAGTTTTAATTAATCTCACACATAATGCACAATTAATAGTTATTACTGGGGGTGGAAGTATAGCAAGGCTTTATATCAAATTCGCAAGAAAATTAGGACTAGATGAAGCAAGCCTTGATTTGATAGGTATAGCCATATCAAGAGTAAATGCAAAGTTGCTCATTGCTTCATTAGGTAATTATGCCTATCCTGAAATTCCGCAGTCATTAGATGAGGTAGGTAGGTTTATGGAAAGCAATAAAATTATTGTATCAGGCGGACTACATCCTGGACAAAGTACGAATGCTACTTCAGCTTTAATTGCAGAAAAGACTAGAGCAAGCGAATTTATCAATGCAACTGACGTCAACGGAATTTATGATTCCGATCCGAGGAAAAATAATGATGCACAATTATTTGAAAAAATTGAATTAAGTAAATTACTAACCTTATTATTGAAAGAAAGTTCAATGGCTGGTGAATACGATTTACTGGATATCATAGCTTTAAAAGTTATAGAGAGATCTAAAATAAGAACAAAAGTAATTCTTTCCAATCCAAACAATTTATCTAATGCTATACAAGGGAGAAATTATATAGGAACAGAAGTATTGCCGTGATTGTAAATGATATACAATCATGTTAGAGCTCCACAAAATGAATTCAGATTACCGTTTTGATTTCTCCATCAAATTTAATAAAACCATCAAAAACCATTTTTTTGACAATCTTATTACCTTCATCGATTGTCATGGATTTAGATTGAGCTTTTGCATAGCCGTCATTGTCACAGATAAATATAATTATTTCCCTACCATTGTTTAAATTTCCAACAAGCATTTCTTCTCCTACTGGTTCAAATCCAGAACTTCCTTTCTTAATCGTATAGGTTAACATGGAAAATCCTGTGTACTCGAATAGTTTCATCTGAGCTTTTCTTGAGCGTTCTTGTCCAAGGAACGCAGCTTTATGATATTGCATAGGGATAATTTTGTATTACTGTATAATTATTAATGTTTACCTAGTTTTAGAAAAATATATTATTTATGAAGTGTATTTATTAAAAAAGTATACTTAGAGTTATTTAACACTTAAATTGTTATTGATGTTAACAATATTTAGAAAAAGGTTTGATAACTTTGGGCAATCTTTTGATGCAGATGCCATTTGGTTTTGAATGGATTTTTATTATAGTTATTATCGTTGTATTATTCTTTGGAGTAAAAAAAATCCCTGAATTGGCAAAATCTTTTGGTAAGGCTACCGCAGAATTTGAAAAAGCTAAGATCGAAGCAAAACGAGACTTAGATAAATATAAAAACGAAAATACTAGTATTGAACGGGAAAAACTTGAATCTATTGCGACAACTTTAAGAATAGACTATACCGATAAAAATGACGAAGATTTAAAGAAAGCTATTGAGAATGAGATCAATAAAAATAAAAATATATAATAGAACCAAATTTTTACCTTAAACAATTTATTGTACTAGTAAAATTTCATAAATAATGATTAATCCGGCTCAAATTTTTGATATTGTTCAAAATTATGATAAGGAAAATATCAATATTGGTATTTTGGGTAGTCATTCAGCACTCGAAGTGATGGATGGTGCTGTGGATGAATGTATTAAGACTGTTTGTATCTGTCAAAAAGGGAGAGAAACACCTTACTTTAGATTTAAAAGATTATCTAATACTGTAATAGTTCTAGATAGATTCATCGATATCATAAACCCTGACCATCAAAAAAAATTAAGAGACCTGAATGTTTTAATGGTAGCTCATAGAGCTTTCTCGGTATACCTTGGATATAACAATATAGAAAATAACTTATTAATACCTGTTTTTGGGAATAGGCATTTGTTAAGAGCAGAAGAGAGAACAGCACCTAAAAATCAGTATTATTTGTTGAATAAATCTAGAATTAATCATCCACAATTAAAAAAACCTAATGAAATATCAGGACCATCTATTGTCAAAATTCAGGAAGCAAAAAGGAAGTTGGAACGTGCATTTTTCTTTGTTAATTCATATAATGATTATTTGGAAAAAACCAAAATGAAAATAAAAAGTGGATTAATTAGTAAGACAGATCTGGAATCTGCAATAATTGAAGAATATGTAATCGGTACTTATTTTAATTTTAATTTCTTTTATTCTCCTCTGAAAAAGGATCTCGAATTTTTAGGTATAGAACGTAGATTACAAACAAATCTGCATGATTTTACAACCTCGCTAACAGCAAAACAACAATTAGAATTAAATATTGAATTACAAAACATAGAGATAGGACATACACCGGCTAGTATTCGTGAATCAATGTTGGAAAAAGTATTTGATATAGGGGATAAATTTGTAAATACTGTTAAAGAAGAATATCCACCAGGACTAATAGGTCCTTTTTCCCTTCAAAGTATTATTACTAAAGATTTAGATATATTTGTATATGATGTATCATTTCGTGTTCCTGGAAATCCTATTTTATCCACTACCAGTCCTTATACAAAATATTATTATGGTACTACATTTGGAGTAGGAAGAAGAATTGCTATGGAAATAAAGGAAGCGATATCAAGCGATAGAATTAAAGATATAATAACATAGATTTAAAACTCAAATATATTGAATGACATTAGTAATTTCTTCTAACTTTTTTACAGAATGTGTAGGAATTTCATATTTAACTTTCGGGGATTGCAAATTAAAAAGAGAATCTGTAAATCTTATTGTTTTCATGCCTAACTGATTTGCAGGGGAAATATCAATATCCAAACGATCTCCGATCATTATACACCTACTAGCAGGAAATCCTGTCATGTTGATTAAGTCAATAAGTAATTTCCAATGAGGTTTTTTCATCTTTCTTTTTGATGGAATAGATATTCTATTAAATAGCGAAAATATATTTGAATTTAACAATGGTTCTAGTGTTTCTTCGGGTTCATTAGATATTATCCCTAGCTCATGATATTTTGAAAGTTTTTCGACAACTTTTTTTGCACCATAATTAAGACAAACTAATTTTCGTATTCCATCTGATAAATCAGGTTTAATTTTTTCTAAAATGATTTTATCATAACCTATAGGAAGAATCAGTCTGCAAATAGTAATGATTAATTCATCTAATCCACCATTTCCAATCAGCCTATTTTTTATGATATTATTTCTTAATGTAATGTAATTTCTACAATCTATTCTTCCACCAAATCCATTAATTAACTCTAACAGCTTTTTATCAAAAAAATCTATAAAATCCCATTCATTTATCAATGTCTGTCCGACATCAAATATCAAAAATAATCTTTTCAATAAACATGAAATCAAGGTTTTTTATTTAATAGTTTAGTTTGTGAAAAGCTTGATAAATATTTAAATAATTTAATTCCCTAATTTTTAAGAGTCTTTAACTTTATTATAATTATAGATCTTTTAATACTGCTTGAATAAATAGGTTCATTTTCTTTCTTATTAAGCTGTTTATAATATCAATTATTACATCAGAAAACTCTATTAATTATAAACACAGACAAAATATTAACAAATTATAATTTTTTCAAATAATAAATAGTGTGATTCGATTATGAATATTTTCATCGATTGATGATATTTCTATACATATTACTAAACACAAAAAATAAAACATGGCATTGTGTTTTTATTATAATGAGAATAGGGATAATTTCGGATTCCCATGACGATATAATCAATGTGAAACATGCAATAAAAATTTTTAACGAATATGAAGTAAACTATGTCATTCATGCAGGAGATTATATATATCCTGGTATTGTTCTTGAATTTAAAAATCTTAAAAAAAATATCAAGTTTGTAGGTGTCCTGGGAAATAATGATGGTGAAAAAATTGGTCTCGTTAAAAGTTTTACAACAATAGCGGGGGAGCTTAAGGGCGATTTTGGAGAGCTTAAATTAGATGAAGAAATATTTGGAATTTATCATGGAACAAACGAAGAGATAAAAAAATCATTAATTCTTGCTAATTATTACGGTATCTTAATATGTGGTCACACTCACAAAAAAGATAATAAGAAAATTAATAAGACACAAATACTTAATCCTGGTAGCGCCCACAGAAATTTACAAAATGACGATGTAAACAAAATAGCTTCTGTTATAATTTATTATACTGGAGTACAAAAATATGAGTTTATTGAATTAGATAAATCCGGCTAAGGAATATTAGTAGAAAAATTTATCACTTAAAGTATAATGGTTTTATTATTAATATCATCAATAACCTAACTTTAACGTTTTTAAACCTACATATTTATTGGTATTCTAATTCATTGCAATCAGAGAATACATTGGGATAGGATTTGTAAATTTATTAAATTTCTGTATAATTAGATCAACTATTCAACTTTTTCTCTTTGTTATAGTTTGTACTGTTCTCCCCATTTATAATAAATGTATTAGTAATTTTGTAATATATTAATAGTCTTATAGGAGAATCATAATAATTCATCCATATGTAACTGATCGAGTAGAGGTGTAATTTCTTTTACAATTACTTTCTCATCCAATACTAATTCTGTATTAATCTTAAAAAGTACTGCCAACAGATTTCTATCTTCTCTAGATGTACAAACCAAACTCTGAGTTAAATTAAATTTCGTTTTATTATTTTCAATCCATTTCTGCCATATGATAGCTCTTTGAATACTGTTTTGTAAACGGGAAATAGTATCATCTATCTTCAGATAATCAATATCTAAAAGATCTAATTTTAAAAATGGCACCATTAAATGACCGCCATGTATTTTTTCCTTATTTTCATTCATTCTCACAATAATTTCTTCTTCTTCCATTTCACTCTTTGTTTGTATATTATAACTTGGATAGAAATACCCAGCAAGATTATTATTCCAATCGTAAATTTTGTAGACAGTTTCATCATATTCACATTTCCAATTTTTTCTTCTCTTTTCAAACAATTGATGTATTGATATTTGTATTACAATAAAAAAATTTATCTATTATAATGTTTTTGTGTATTTAATATAAGGAATTCTAGTACAAAAACATGAGGATAAAATTTCATTCAAATGATATGCTTAAAAACAACAGAATCATATGAATTTAAACTACGAGTGGTGCATATATAAATAAAATATGAATGAATAAGTATTATATAATGTTAAACCAATTCATTCTAAATTCTACCGATACTATGTATCTCTTGCCTATACAAATGATAATTAACCTATAAGAAAAAAATCTACTGAAATATTAGTAATATGAGGTTAAGAAATATACTCTGAAGATGTATTAATACCTAAATTTGTATAATGTAGCAAAACTAACCTATTCCAAAATAATTCACTTTTATTATTTGTCATCAAAAAAAATATAAAATCAATATTTTTTCTTGATCATAATATTATAAGAATTTACAAAAGGGAATCTAAAATTTGAGTGAATTATATAAATAGATCTTTATTTTATGATATTCATGGATCATAATTCTTGTAATCCTACACTATTTCTAATAACAGGTATCTTAATTTTATCAATCTTTTCTTTAATAGATAGTTATTCTCAAGTTTCTGAAATGAGTGTGATAGTTAAACTGATTAATGCTGACAAATTTTTAACCCAAACTTGGGATGTCAATGCCCAATTGAGAGATAAGTCTACAGATTCTGAAATCTCCCAAGATCAAACAACCTTTACAGTTAGTGAAAATCAAACGGTTCAATTAATAATTCCTTTATCCAATTCTACAAAAGATCTAAATAGATATTCTATTTTTGTAGATGCCTCATCTACAATAGATGATATCGATGTTTTTGGTACCATAGATTCTCTCAGAAAAGAAAACAATCAAATTACATTGAATCTTACCGATGCTCGTTAATTGAACTCCTATCATTTCAAAATTTTTTATTTCCTCAAGTTACCACTTTCTTTTATTAGAATCCCTGATATGATAATATAAGTATTGTTGGACGTAACCTGAATATTCTCCAAAATATTCATTAATCTTTTTAAGAACTAATTTGTACTCCTTTTCTGATATTTTTTTATTTTTTCTCACACTGATGTTTTCAAACATCCATCCATAATATTGGCATAAGGATCTATACACCCAAATATCTATTGGAAATGCTTCTGTTTTTTCTAATGAAAATAAAAGAATACAATCAGCAATTTTGTTACCAATTCCATAAAGTTTAGTTAATTCTGATTTTGCATTAAGATACTTCATATCTTTTAATGACTTTAGATCAAGATTAGATTTGATTTCATTTGATATAGATCTAACAAATTTAGCTCTATATCCCAAACCACATTCGATTAAGTCCTGAATAGATGCTTGGCTCAATTCATTTACATTAGGAAATAAATTAAAATCTATACCATCGTAGGTTACCTTTTTACCAAATTTTCTTGAAATATTTTTAAGCATATATCTTATTCTTTTTATATTAGTGTTACTCGCACAGACAAAAGAAATGATACATTGAAAAGGATCTTGTCGTATTAATCTTAAACCTCTATATTTCTTGTAAATGTTGAAAATAATTTGATCCTTCGATAATGTTTTGTTTATTTTTTCTTGGTTATCGTATAATCTAAAATAATGATAAATCCAATTCTTTTTTTGTGGAAAAGAATTATAATCAATCTCAATATTCTTCAATTCTAAATGGTGTTTTATATTTATATTGAACTTGTATAATTCTTTATTATTGAGAGTTAATTTTAGTACATAATTTCCATCTATTCCGTACCAAGAATTGTTATATTTCTCCCATAGAAAAACCTGGCCACTGTTAATTGATCTTAGCGGATCTACAGGAACAATATTCATTTTGTTAAACGTAACCATCATTTTAAATCTCGTTAATCATTTTTAGAAAAAATGTTGAATTTCTAATTATTTATTTTTTTTAAATCATTTTGTAATGTATCTATTATTTTCGGGATTTCCTTTTGAGCGCATCCAATACAAAAATATTGAAGTGATAGTGGATAAGTAAAATATTTTACGTTTAATATAATGTCTTTTTTACAAGAAGTACATTTTTTAAGTTTAAATGGATCTGTATTTTTTATTATCAATGCTTAAACTATTATATTCAATTACTTTTATATTTATTATTTTGTAAGCGGTGTTAATTTAACAGAATAGATTTAGCTGTGAATGTCATATTCTGAGATGTATGATACTAAGATTTGACAGAAACAGAACATCCACTATTGTAGTTACGTATTCTTTGTATTTGTATTTTCTAGGTCTGAGTTTACGAAATACTTCTAAAGCATTAGATATATTCGATGATGGGAAACGAAGTCATATTTTTATATGGAATTGGATTGAGATTTAGTCATGCAATATCTATTACAAAAGGAAAAGAATTTCTGCTTTTATATTAAATAAAACATGTCTGTAGCAGAGAATTTTATCAGATCTCCATCTCCAAAAATGGTAAGCATACAGTTTACACAGATGATGGTACATTGTATCCTCAAGCCTGTACATTTTTACATCTAAAACATAACACATATTCTCTTTTAGAGAGAAGTCTGATAGAAAGAGTAATGCAATTCTTCAATAGATAGAATTGAGTTTTGATGATTACTATCCTTGTTGTAGTAACAACCAAAGGAGAAATTGTGATCTAGAACACTTATACAAATGGATAAAGTTGTTCATCTACTTGTATAATACCGCTATTAGAAATAAAGTCTTATTTGTGAACATAGATGAATTAATCTTAAGTTAACAGGCTTGTTTTAAGTTAAATTTTAAAGATATCGCCCGAATCAGGAGCGATAGCATCAAATCCATATTTCTCAGTTATTTCTTCTGCAAATTTTATACAAGAATTCCCATCTCCATGAACCGTCAGGACTTTTGGATTTCCCTTTATATTGTCTAGTATTTCAAATAATTCGTCTCTACTATTGTGACCCGAAAATTCAAATTGTTTCACTTCAGCTAAACATTTTTTTATTTTGCCATTTAATTTAAAAGTACCTTTTTCAAGTAACGTTCTTCCAGGCGTATTTTCCCCTTGATAAGAAACAAGAGCAATACCATTCTTATCAGACATCATAATATTTTGCATATAAAAGATAGCAGATCCTCCAACTAACATTCCGGCGGGGGAAATAATTACACAAGGTTCTTTAACCATTCTTCGTCTATTTTTCCACTCCCTAATCCATTCTACCTCTTCTATATATTTTTTGAAAACGATGGGGTCTCTTATATATTCAGGATACTTTAGCATGATTTCGTTAACTTTAAGTGCCATTCCATCCATAACGATTTTATGAGGAAATTTATTGGCCTTAAAAACACATGCTATCTCTTGAGCTCTCTCCACTGAGAAAGCCGGAATAAATAATGTACCATTGTTATCAATTATTTTATATGCATATTCTAATAACTCTTTTTCGGACTGTGATCTAGGCATTTGGTTAGTTTGTGAATAAGTACTTTCAATTACCATTAGGTCTATTTCATCAATATCTAAATCAGCAGGTCTCAAAATCTTAGACCCTCTTGTATTAATATCTCCAGTATAAAATATTCTCTTTCCTTTATTTTCAACAACAATTGTTGACCCTCCTAAAACATGTCCAGACTCATAAAGTGTTACGTATGTTTCTTTTATATTATATGGTTCTCGATACTCTAAATTTTTATGAGATTTTACCATTCTGTCTAAATCTATATTTTCAAAAGGAAGATAAAAACCAGAAATCTTTATCATATCCTCAATTAGTAATTGAGATAATTCAATAGTAGGATGAGTCGCAAGAACAGGCAAATTAGATGAGGATAAAAATAAAGAAGGGAGAAATCCTGAATGGTCTAAATGGGCGTGAGATAATACTAAAGCGTTTAAATCTTTTGGTTTAACATGA
Organism: Nitrososphaeraceae archaeon; assembly: GCA_035630235.1. GTDB lineage: Archaea > Thermoproteota > Nitrososphaeria > Nitrososphaerales > Nitrososphaeraceae > TH1177. Next base: position 9,336 of record DASQLB010000194.1, read on the forward strand.
AGCGGAAATTGAGGCTCTTTTTTGAGAAGAACTCCATAATCCAATAAAATGTTAGAGTTTTCATTACTGACCAAGAATGCAGAACGACCCACCTCCTTAGCAGCTCCTAAAATTTTAATTTCCATTATTAGTCTATGATACTAATATGTATGGTTACTTTAAGTCTTGTTATGTTCTATATTGTTGAGAAAATCTATTTCCCATAATTTGGTTTCAGAGTTTATACTATTATTATTATCTAGAGACTGAAGAAATGAAAATCCGCATTCATCGAGAATCTTTTCAAAATCGTACGATAAAGTCTTGTCTTCTTTTTTTTCTTCTTGTATTTGTTTTTTTAGAGAATCTATTAATAAATCGCTTTTTATATCGTTTTTAGAGTAGATATACCAAAAATTATGTGCTCCTCTTAAATTTGAAAGGAATTGTAAACTTTTAGAATCGAAATTTGAATAGAAATGGTTATTAATTTCAATATTTACGTCTTCCCAGGATGGTGTAATCCATTTTACTATTTTTTTGAAACCATGTCCTTCATATTCTGCAGCTAAACTTAAACCAGAATCAAGTGTCGTTATTATTATATCTGTTTTATCTGCTATATTATTTCTATAATCTTGTCCAGGGTCCATCCATCCAACAAATATAATATCCTTGTACTCATCTATACCATATTTCACATCAGTTATTTCTATATAATCTGGTTTTATTTTACCAAATGAATAAAATAAATCTATATTACTTTCTATTCCTTTTGCATTAGGAAGATATTCTCTCACCTTTTCAAGAAAATCTCCATTGCCACAACCTACTTCTAAATATTTTATAAGATCAGCTGATTTATTACTAACTGCATCTGCTATTGCTTTTATTCTCAAGATATCTACTTTGCGGTAAGAAAAATATGTTCCACATATATAAGGAAAAAGATACCGTTCATGGTGCTTTGACAATGAGTAGGCTCGAAATTTGTTTAGATGATCAAATGCATTTGATAGAGTTGTAAAATTATAATCCATATCAATTGAATAGTATTGCTAAAACTTGCAGATACAATAGTTTATGAGTTATAATTTTAAAAATTGAAGAGTATTAAATAAATAAGAAAAAATTATGGACACCCTTCCATTTTTTGAATGAAGTAGCCCCTACTTTCAATATCCTTTGCAACTACCGGTGGAGCTTCCTGAACATGACAAAATTGGCATTCTTCTTGGGTCATGGTCTGATCACCCTGGCCTACTTGTTCCAAAAATTCCTTTCCATACTCAATTGCTTTTTCCTGTGGAGTACTAGCTTCTACAATCACATCAAAATGCATAATTTTTCCATCTTTTTTTGTTACATATGTATCATAAACTGCACATTCCATAGATAAATTAGATAATTAGGAATATTTAATCTATACACTAAATCTCTTTTTGAATATTTTACAGTTCATTTAAATTTATGTGAATTAAAAACATATAAATAAGTAATAGTGAACTATTTTTTATTCTTCATAAAATCGAGGTTTAGTTGCTATTATGAAATCAAAAAAAGAAATGCGTGATAAAGAAAATACAGAAAGGCTTGAAAGTACAATTTCAACATTGGAATCTTTCAAGGAGAATAAAGATCTTCCCAGGGTTATACGCAACCAAATAAAAGATATTTATGATATTTTAAAAGAAGAAAAAAATGGGAGTATATCAGTTAGGGCAGCTAATGCAGTTAGTATGCTCGATAGCTTAACTCAAAATAGACATATGGAATCCTATATCAGAACATCACTTTGGCAAGTAGTTTCAAAGTTAGAAAGTATTAGAGAGCAGTAATAATAAATACTATTTTAAGTTGGACGTCCCTTTAATAATTAGTGAGAGAAGTTCTAAGGTTTTTAAAATTTGACACTTTAAAAAGAGAGTTAAGAAATGGTAATTTCAGATTGCTATTTGCTGCTGGAATAAGTTTAATTTTCGTTGGAATTTTTTTTATAATAATAATATATCAATTATTATTAAATTAATTATTGTGAGAGGGATCATTTGTCTAACCTAACTAGAAGCTAAAAAAATAACAATTATAACTTTAAGATATATACATTTCTTAAATGATTAAAAAAAAAGCGAATAATGATGTTATATTTCCTGGTGAACATGTTGCCTTTATTGAAGAATTTGAAAGTGGAAAAAATACTTTTGTTATAGATGGTTCTATAAGATCTTTAGGTTTTGGAAAAAAAGAATATGATTTTAAAAAGAGACAAGTTACAATAGAAAGACTCAAACAAGCCCGCTTTCCAAAAATAGGTGATGTTATAGTAGGATATATAGAAATGTTATTTGGTAGTATGATTTCTATACGCATCTTGTATCTGAACAATAAAAAGTTTTCTTCAGGTCTATCTGCAATTGCATCTACGAGAATAACTTCAGAATCAGGTGGATGGAATTCTAGGAGAGACAGGGGTGAGAGAAGACCAAAGCTTATCTATAGAGTTGGAGACATAGTAAGAGGAAGGATCTTTAGTTTGTTAAACTCTTCTGCTCATGCTACTATAAGTGATAAAGATTTCGGGATAGTTTATTGTATGTGTTATATCTGTGGAGGTGATACTATCAAATTTAATAATACAGTTAAGTGCATCGAGTGCGGAATGATGGAAGAAAAAAAATTGACATCAGACTTTGGTAAGGAAGTTTTGTTATCATTGGCAAAACGAAGAGAATAATGTATAATGATGTAAAATATAATTTTTTATTTATTTTTTTAGAATGAGTAAATTTATTTTATATTTTTATCAACTATTGTTGGTAAAACGTATTATAGGATATCTTTGTAAATTTCTGAAAGTGTTAAAAGAAATTTATTTGACTAATTCTTGGTGAGAAGATAATGACAACAAGTTATAAAAATTATGAAAATAAAATGATTAGATTAATTATAATTTCTTTTCTAATTTCATTTGCTATTGTTTCTTCAAATCTCTTTCAAATGAATAGTGTAGAAGCCCAAATTGGAAAATTTGGAACCTTTACAGGTGATAATTTTAAATATGTTAAAGATTCAGAATTATTTGACTTAAATCAATTTTCAATTGCTCTTTGGTTCAAAACGAATAATACTGAACCACACGTTTCATTTTTAGTTAATAAAGGAGGGTTCGGATCCGAAGCACCTGGTGAAAATATGAACTATGGGTTTTGGATAACCTATCTAGGTCATCTTCAGGCAGGATTTGAAGCAAAAGACTCTTCAAATTATTTTGTTACTTCTAAAAAACCAGTTAATGACAATAAGTGGCATTACGCTACAGTAACTTATGATGGATCATTACTGAAGTTGTTTATTGATGGTGTGTTAGATCATAGTATAAATACCAAGAATGCAAAACCTGATATTGCTGGAAAAAATAGGATTGCTATTGCTGCCAACTCTCTCTTCAAAGACAAGTTGTATGTGGGAGACATAGATGAAGTTCGTATTTGGGATAGATCTCTTACTACTGCAGAGGTTTACGATGCCTATACACAAAACAAATTCAATATAGATAATCAATTAGTATTTGTGTCATTTGGTGATAATACATCTTGTAAACCTGAAAAACCCATTGATGTTACATCGATAGGCTATGCTGGCAATAATACAGAACTCAACGCAATTGATGGTAATGAATCTACGTGGTGGTCTAAATATGGACTTAATTCTTGGGTTCAAATGGATTTAGGTAAGGATAAGGAAATATGTGATATTGATATAAGTTGGTATAAAGGCGATCAGAGAAAGGTTAATTTCACTATATCTACATCTGCAGATGGAGAAATTTTTAGTAATTTATTTTCTGAAACTAGCAGTGGACTTACAGATGGACCAGAAAAGTTCGATATTCCAGATATCAAAACTCGCTTCCTTAAAATCACAATTAATGATAATTCAGTGAATGATTGGTCCAGTATATCTGAAATTGATATTAATAACCCAAGAGTTCCTGGCTCTCCTTCCCCTTGTTCACCCTTGAATATCCCAGTCGATCATATATCGTCAATAGGTAGTTCACTTAATACTACCCAAGGGAATTCCGTCGACAATGATCTTTCCACAAAATGGTCTAATCTAGGATTAGGTTCATGGTTACAATTCGATCTAGGACAAGAAAAACAAATATGTGATATTGGAATTTCTTGGTATAAAGGAAATATCCGCTACATTGATTTCGTAGTCTCTGTGTCTCAAGATGGTTATGATTTTAGACAGGTTTTTTCAACCACCAATTCTTATACAACTGACGATATTGAAGTATATGATATTCCAGACACAGTTGGTAAGTATCTTCGAATTACTGTTACTGGAAATAGTGTAAATGATTGGGCGAGTATCAATGAAGTGGATATATTTGCCAATCCAATTCAAAAAGAATCACTTACATCTGCAACCCTTCTAAATATATTGGCACAAGTGATTAATGATAATGGAGGATCCCAACAAACAAAAGATTTTATTGTATCAGTTAATGGTACACAGGCAACTCCGAATTCATTTTTCGGTAATCCAGATGGACAATCTGTATCTATACAACCAGGACCGTATGAAGTCAAAATAAATAACTTCACTGGATATAAGCCCACTTTATCAGCAGGATGTAGTGGCATTATAGGTTCAGGGGAAACTAGAGAATGTGTGATAACATTGGATGATATAGACTATGCAGATACCTCTAATCAATTGACCAATTCTATTGATAAGTTTACCAGTAACAATCTTACCAGTAACAATCTTACCAATAACAATCTTACCAGTAACAATCTTACCAGTAACAATCTTACCAGTAACAATCTTACCAGTAACAATCTTACCA
>DASQLB010000195.1:0-5569 GCA_035630235.1 Nitrososphaeraceae archaeon
AAACAATTTATTTATAGTGTATGTTGGTTTGTGTTAGTCCTTCCTGTAAAGGGATTATCAAATCCTATGTGGTTATTGAATTCATCATTTTCAAACAATTTTGACAAGAATAAAGAAATAATTTCAACTGCTCTCCTTAGACCAATTAGAAATATTATAAAATAAAATAAAATAAAGTATTAATAACCAAATAAAAATTCATTAAAGTAAATTTATGAAAAATTAACTGTTTATCTAAATTTATATAAATTAAATATCTACTAATTCAGAAGCACCAGTAAATTTCGTGCATATAATTCTGTTATTGATTTCTGTAACAAATTTTTGATATTTGTTAATGTTATTAATAGATCATTTTTTAATTTTCTCCTTCTTTTACTTTAATAGTATATAAGGGTATAAACGTGACAGTTATTAAAATATGAGAATCTTAAAGTATATACTATTTGTTCCAAATACATATTTATTTATTACTTGTATTTGACTATAGATCATTGCTTGTTTCTCACATTTGATAATAATATAAGTAACATACAATCATATTACTATAAATAATAATTATTCCAATAATCGTCTTGAATTATAGTCAATGTTATGCTGCTTTTTAAAATAACTAATATAATTGAAAAATGTAAATATCAGACCAATTAATAATAATAATAGAATTGTCGAATTTTGAAACTTATTGCATTAAATGTAAAAAAAATACAATTATAATTAATAACCATTTTCAGAGACTTGCTAATTATCGAGCCATTATAAATGGAAATTGTTCTATTTGCAATTCCAAGTTAATCAAGGGAAAAGTGATGCCAAATTCTTCTGCAAGTAAAAAATTTATAAAAATGAAAAAGAAATTATTATTATCACGAGGAAGAAAAAAATAAAAATAAATAGAATTATAATGGTTTTTGTTTATTATGTATCTATTCTTCTTGTTTACCTAATCTAATATTTTTTATTTTAAATCTCTAGTTTAGCAAGTAAGTCTTCTAAATCCTGTTCATCTTCTAGTTCTGATTCTAGAAGTTCAAGTGCAAGACTATATGTTGCATGATCTTTATCTTTGGTATTGTTAGCCAAATCATTATACAATCCAATCACTTGTCGCTCAAATTCTAATGCTTTTTCAGCAGCAGGTCTTAGAGTAAGATATCTTGAGGGTTGAAGTTTTCCCAATCCGCTATCTTGTTCCCATTGAGCAGGGTCATCTACTGGATCTACTTCTAATTGCATAAGTCTAAATGCAACCTTTTTTGCATGACCTAGTTCTTCATCTGCTTTTCCTTCAAAGAATTTTGAATGCAAAAAGCCTATTCCTTGAATATTCTGTGCAATATACCAAAAGTAATGAAAGGCAGACAATTCTCCACCATATGCCTTTTTGAGCATTTCAATAGTTCCGTCTACTCCTGAACCGGCAATTTCTCTTGATTTTTTTCCCATAACTTGTAATATCATGCAATATATATAATACTTTATTATAATATTTTTTATTATAATTTTTCTTAAATTGGTATCTTTGTTAATATTTTTTAGTTCTTTTGATTTATCATAATTTCGTTTTCCTCATTGTTTTCTGTTGGTAGTTAAATGAATATGAAACGTATTATATTCACCTCTAATACTCATCATGTATACATCAGTCAATAACTGCTGTAATAAGATATATGTGATATTAAAATAAAAAAATTGTTGGTTTTTATGACCATAAATTATAATTTTTAAGTAGATTTATTTCTTGATGGTAGTTCCAGTCCTATTATACCCATCATAGAATCCCCTATCGGTTCAAATATTTTTCTCATTGATTCATCATCATAGTATTTGGCGATTTCCGACAATTTATCTTCTATTTTTTTTTGTTCAATCTTTAATAATATATATCTAGCAATTAATGCTTTGACTTCGTCTACTTTGTCGCCTTTAAGCAAATGTTTACTAGGCTTGTTATTTGACATAATTAATTCAAACTTACTAACAAGGTTAAAAATGATTAGGGTGCATCTTTTAAAACTATGACTGACCCATAGGTTACTTGGACTTCATTTAATGAATATTTTATTTGTTCAAGCGGTTCTAAAACACAATCTGTATTTTCACAAATGTAAGTAATAACTGGGTTATTATCTGTATTATCTTCTTTTATATCAGCAACAGAGTTTGATAAGTCAGAAATTATCTTCTTTGGCATTAGAATCTCCTATTATACTATATTATACAGACTATATATTTATTTATTATATATTCTCTATATAGAGAATAAATTTTATTCGAAAGTAGTAAATATAATTTTTAAAATGATAAGATTGTTTTAATCTTATAATAATTGATTAAAATGAATAAAAATAAATTCCATTTTTACTATTTAATAAAGATATACCTTATTCTCACATCAGAGAACGCATTTATTTAATCTACTATATAATAATATATTCATTGGAAAAAAATCAAGTGAAATTGCCGATTATGACCAAGCCTTTAATAAATATACATATAGATCATTATTTAGACTACTAAAAAAGAAAAATCGAAATTATAAACTTAATACTTGCATGTTTTAAAAAAACATGATTGGAATCAAAAAAATGGGATATTATCTTGATATTGATAAAATATAATGAGAATAACAAATATTCTTATTATTATTGTTGTTGTTGAAATAATTTTTCTGCAGTATCTAAATTAGATCTAATATTATTATGCAATGTATTAATTTCATCTAAGGGTTTTTTATCTTCAATCGCACTTGCAAAATCTTCTCTTATCATTACTTCTGTTTCTTCCAATAGTTCTGAATCAAGTTCTTCTAGAGGATCTTCAATATATTCAAAATTATCAATATAGGCAATATCTACTAATTCAGATGCACCAGTATTATTTCCTGCATTTAATTCTGTTATTGATTGATTTAGTAATGTTCTAATATTTGATAAAATGGTTAGTGGATCTTTCTCTGTTTCCTCCTGTACCTATACAAATAAATTGTTTAGTGTTATTCTTAGGAATATCATTTGACATTGATTAATTAATGGGTATTGATATAACTTTAGTTTTGATTGATTATAAAGAAAAAAATTTTCATAAAAATTTATGTTGACTTTTTACTTAATAATTATATATAAGAATAATCGTCATAATCTAAATAAAGATGGTATAATTTCTGTTATGATGAATTTAGGTATCTAACCTACTGTATTCTACTAAAATAGTATTGACTAAAACATAAATACTATTTTATTCTCTTTTCTGAGAATCAATCTTATCTTTAATTATAGGAAGTAAAATTGATAGTAATTACATAATGTGTTAAAGAAAATGAATGAAAATAATAATACTCATAATAATAATTTCCTTGTTATCAATACTTTTAGATGTCCAAATCATATTACCAAAATTTCAATTCTCTCGTTGTTTGTATTATTTTTTTTATTTAATACTAATATCTTATCTGTATTTGGCCAAAGACAGAATTCTCTTCTTGCAAACGAAGATATCAATATAGTAGCTGTTGGTGATTTTTATTGTAATGATGAAACAGAAGATACTATCGAAAATATTATCAAAATTAACCCTGAGTTGATAATTACAACTGGAGACCATGTTAAAGATGTAAAATCTATCAAATGTTGGAGTAAAATGTCTGCACCTATAAAAGATAAGATGAAGATTGCAATAGGAAATCATGATGCCGAATTTTCTAAAATATATAAACAGATAATTGCATATCATAATCTAACAACACCTTATTATTCTAACGACTTTGCAAATATTCATTTTATCAGTCTATCTACTGAACATCCTTTCAATAAAGGAAGCGAACAGTATAAATTCATCAAAAATGATTTAAAAAATGCTTCAAAAAATTCTAATATCGATTGGATAATTGTACATCAGCATAAACCATATTATTCAACTGCTCTAGACGTAACAGAGGCAGAGGATTTAAGAGATACTTTTTTGCCTTTATTTGAAAAATATGGAGTAGACCTGGTTATTTCAAGTCATAACCAATATTATGAAAGAACATATCCAATTCTGTATAATATGGAAATAGAAGAAGAGACAGGTAAGAAAGCAGTACCTCAACCTATCGTTACTGATGATTCATCATCATATTATGAAAATCCAGATGGCATAATATTCCTGACAGTTGGAACAGCAGGAGACGAACTAGCTCAGATCAAAGAATTTGAAGATTACTTTGTAATACAACAGGATGATGTATATGGATTTCTTAATCTAGATCTAGAAAATAATGGGAAGAGTCTAGTTGGAGATTTTCATTCAAATAATGATGATGAGATAATAGATCATTTTGAATTAACTAAGACATCTTAATTTTCTTTTTTAATTATCGATAAAAAATAATTATATTAAAAGTTACATTAAAAGTCAAGTCTTATTTATTTGTCCGTCTTTAAGTCTAATGCTAAATATACAATCCCCTCTGTCAAGAAGATTAGTGTTATAGATGCCTCGGATATACATGAAGGAGAAGGAGAAGGAGAAGGAGTAACAAAACATTCAATAAATCCGACTTTAATTGTAAGAAATAAATTAAAAATATACTGAATTTATTGTGTTATTGATATCTTTCCTCTCATTGTGTCTGGATGGTATTCACAGTAATATTCAAAGGATTGATAATCCTCATCCTGGACATCTTCTGGATTAAATTTAATCGTATCAGATGAACCAGCTTTTATTTCATCACTTGCTACTATTTCCTTTTTATCTCCATCAGATGTAATACCTTCTATTATTATTTCATGTTCTTCAGAATCATTTTGCAAACTTTTTACACTAATTTGATTGTCTATTCCTGAAGTTAAATTCAAAGTTGGATTAACAAATTTATTGTCATCATCTTCTGTCCATTTGTAGGTTTCACCAAACAACTTAGCAGTCAGAACAATAGGATTTGTTTGTGATTGATTTTGAGATTCTTCTTAAGGGGCTCTAGTATCTCCTTTGTTGCTACGTATTTATCATATAGTTCATGCCACTTTTACAGGTAATTCTTCCCAAATTGTAGTTTAAAATATTATCTGTAACAGTTGCACTAATAATTATTGTTTTTATTTTATATAAATTTTTTAAATATTAATTAAAATTTATAGAATGATATCATAACTATTATTCGTTTCCTGAAATTATAATAAATTAATATAGATATTAAGTTTTATAATTAGTATTGAAAAAAGATTCAAAAAAAATTGACCAATGTTTTATTTGTGGTTGTACTGAACATAAATTTATTGGATGCATAAAACACTGGAAAAACCATAAAAAAAATATTGGAGAAAGATGTCAAACAGAATAGTTTTAGATTATATATGTAAACAAAGTTTCGGAATTGTTTATTATATATAATATATTTTAATTAAATAAGAGTGAAGTAATTGATATATATCTGCATGCATCAATCGCTAAGAAAAAGATTTTCTGAATTGGAGATAGCGCCGAGAATATGGAAATATATAGATGAAAAACTTCAGCCAGGAGTTTGGAAATCTTTCGATAAAATGGAATAATAAAAAGATATTTGATTACTAATTTAAATTAA
>DASQLB010000196.1:0-3528 GCA_035630235.1 Nitrososphaeraceae archaeon
TAGAAAATATTTTTAGAAAAAATATAAAATATATAAAAAAGAAGCGGAATGCAAACAAAATAAGTAATGAATGCATATTCATTAATTATGAGGAATCTAATTCAAAATACGGAAGTACATATTCTAATCTACCTGAATCAGTTTTGATTTATTAAACAATGTCTATAGATTATTTGTTAAATTGAAATAACGTATTTGTCTTTTGTCCTTATTAAATTATTATTTTGTATAGTATTATGATACTAATGAACTTCTTTATACTTATTAACACATAAAGAATAAGTTTCTTATATAATAACTTTTAATTAATTTTATTTTACTTTAAACTTATATATCATGAAAAAAAGATTAACCCATTTGGATCTCCTTAAGTACGTATTTGCTAAATTATGATCATTTTTTTGTAATAACTAGTATATTATTCCTTTTCTAATATACATACTTATCTTTTTTCATTAGACGTATTTCTTGTTATCAAACTTCTAAATGAATTTTAACTAGCTTATTTTCTTATATTTATATTCAGTTTAAAAGTTACAAATAGATTCTTATTTATTTTTGAACAAAAAGATTTTAGGTAACATCATCACAATGTTGATTATGAATTATTTATTTTTGAATTTAGAAGAGGACGATTTATGGTAAAGAAAAAAAACTCTTCTGCTAGGTTTAAATTCCTTGATTATATAAATTTCAAAAGAATAGCTCGTTAACTCCTCTTAGTAAATTAACTTATTTCTATTTCAATCTAAGGGAAGAGGATACAGAAATATTGTACCTTCTCCATTAACATTTTTACTGTCCATTAAGGCTTCTCCAATTGTTTTTAAAATATCTTTTTGAAATACTTAAACCAATTTCGTTGCTTGCTTCTCGCTTTTGTGTAAAATTTTTCTAACGACCTTATTAATGCTTAATGAACCAGTTCTTTTACTTGTACAATTGTGAATTTTTTATTTCTCTTTTCTGTTTTTTTAAGGTTATTATAATTTTGCATTCAGACGTAAACTTGCTTGCATCCTAAACAAGTGGCTAATGATATTTTCTCATCGTATCAGCAAACACATTTAACGATCTTCTAAATAGAAAAATGGATTCAATATATAAATATTTTTCATTTTTATATTATAAAGTTAAATCTCTATTTATTTTCTATATTCTCTTTAAAATCAAATATGGGTTTTGTTACTTTAATCTATCATGGTAAGATTTCTTAATATATAACAGCAATGAAGAGAGATCATAAAAAAACTAAATAGTAAAGTTTGATAAGTCCTGATTGGATACAAAATATTAGAAAGGAAATTTTAGTACTTTCATACAAATTTAACAAGGGAATATAAAGTATAAAGTTCATATCTTCTAACCCTATTTCTAAATAGAGTATAGAATATTTATTATTGTTATAATTGTATTATTTCTCTAGATTAATTGATTAGTTTATAATCGGTAATGTGAATTGAAATGTTGCTCCTTTACCACCGGAATTATTTTCAGCCCATATTTTTCCACCATGGGATTCTATAATATTCTTACATATATAAAGTCCCAATCCAGTACCTGTACTAGTATAGGTTTTAAATTTTGAGAACAAATTAGGGAATACCTCATCTGTTATGCCTTCTCCTGTATCTTTTACGCTGACTATAACTTCTCTGTCTTTGTATATGGCGACTATAACAAAAATCATTTGGTTATAATAAGTAAATTTTAGAGCATTATCTAAAAGATTGTAAATAACCTGAGATATTCTATCTTTATCTGCTTCTACAATGATATCACTTTTAGGCTTAAAATCATACACTATTTTTGCCATTTCTTGTGTAAGAGATTTGTTAACATATTCTTTTAGAACATCTGATATCACGGTATTTAGAATCAATCTTTCTTTATTAAAGACTAAAGATCGACTTTCTATCTTTGTAACATCCAATACATTATCAGTAAGCCTTTTCAGTCTTTTTGCATTTCTTATAATAACGTCTAATAATTCTCGTTGCTCTTCATCTTTAATTTTAGAATGCATGATATCTGTCAATCCCAGTATCGGTTGTATAGGAGTTCTCAATTCATGAGCAGCTATATTAATAAATTCATCCTTCATCCTTTCGGATTCTTTAACTTTTTGATATTGTAGCCTAAGTATTTCATTAGTTTCTCTTAATCTAGTATTGTACAGTACACCTGATAATGCCAAGCCTATAATATTGATAAAATAACTAGTATCCTTCAAAATATGTGCTATGTTATGAGCAGTTTCAAAATTTTGGCCTGAATATGACATTATAATTTGACCAAAAATATCAATTACAATAGAAACAAGGATGCTTGTATAAAAAATATCGGTATTTTTATAGATTTTATTTTTATAGAAATAAAAGAGAGACAACGAAAATAGTGCTAATGGAAAAATTTCATACGGTCGATGTAAAGGGAGATTGTCAATTACAGAAAATGGATAAACGGTGAAGAGAGAGCTTATAGCTACTATAGAAGCAAATGAAGTAAATATAATCAAGTAAAATAAAAGTGATTTTGTTAATTTATTTTCCTTATTTAATTTTGAACTAAATTGTTGTTTTGTTTCTGAACTAAAAGAAGAAAAAAAATTGTATTTTATAATAGCTATAGCTAACATAGCACTTAAAAACAGGCGACCTGCGAACCATGTTTGGGGAATGAAATACTTGAGAAATATTATATCTTTCATATATACAAATGAAACTATGACATGTAACAAATCAATCAAAGCAGTTACAAGAAATCCTATACCAATAAATAGACTAAATTTATCATTTAAAGTTTGAGCACGCGATATATAATAGAATGCAAGAACCCCCCCAAGTAAGGTACCAAATAATTCAATGTAAAAATGATCTATAGGTGATGTTACCCATAAATGAGAATTGACAGAAACTAGAGCAATTATAGATAAGAAAATGGAAGGTAATAAGACATACTTAATAAAATGCCTTTTGATATTATGATCCCAATAATGAAGGCCAAATGGCAAATTAGACTTCATCACCTCTTTTTTTCTTTTTTTAGATATGATAAAACTGCAAATAACGTGAGAAAACCATACATATTTTGTTGTATTAATTCATTATGGTTATACATCTAGTGTAGAGTAAAAATCACCCTTGAGGATATAAGAATATCTATTGAGTCGGACAAAATTATGAAAATCTCAAATATTTGTTATTTTTATTATATACTGGATATGTATTGTAAAAATTGAGCTAAATCATACAATACAATATAATATAGGCATTTTTATATTTAAGAAGTTAATCATTAACTATTCAATTATGATAAAAATAATACTTTAATTAAAGAACTCTATTTTAAATAATCACCAATATATTGCTCATAATATACATATCAATTAAATAAAAGAAGAGGCTATTGCTATAGAAAATTAAAATAACATTCGTGTTTTATCATTCCATCAAGATATCTAATATAGTAGTAGTTCTTTAATTTACTAATTTTTTTACAGTATTTGTAAATATCTTTTTATCTACA
>DASQLB010000197.1:0-6422 GCA_035630235.1 Nitrososphaeraceae archaeon
AAATTAACAAGCAAGAGAATTCAAGTATTCAAAATAATAAAGAATCTGTTAGTAACCTGATTGAAAATAATTTGAATATTCCAAAAATATTTAGTCATACCGATATCATTGTGAAAGATGAGGTTATGACAACCAAAGTAGATTTTGAACCTCAAAGAAATATGGCTGGAGAGAGATTGAAAAATAATAAAGTGGATGTGAATCAAAATAGAACAAATGAATCCAAATCTTTGGAAGAGCTAGATATGGAGAAAAGAGATCTAGATATTGAGAGAAAATATCATGATGTTAATAAAAAAACGCCGTTATCAAATCTATTGAGTCGAAATAATCTAAATTTTGACCATTCACTGGAATCTAAGTATAAGGAATCAAATATATCCAACGATCAGATCAATAAAAGTAAACAATCTTTAAATAATAATATTAATAATAAAGATAAAAAAAACGTATTCAAATTTCCATTCGCATTTATCTTTTCTAAAATCAATAAAAAAGTTAAAAACAAAAGAACCAAAGAACGCGCTAATAAGAAAAATGTAGAAAGAAAAGATTCGCTTAGCAATATTGCCAATAAAAAAGATAAGAGAATAAATTAGTATTTTATTTTTTATGATTTGAGAAGAGTATTAAAGAGAAACTTCAAGTTATTCTGAACCTAAAAATCCTATAAGATCGAATTCCTCACTAGATTTTGTCGAATGAATTTCAGCAATAGAGATAAGATGACCATCAGGATCTACTATAATTGCATGTTTGCCAAAGGGCTCACTTTTTGGTTCCTTAAAAAATCTGACATCCTTTGCTTTGAGATCCTTGACTACCTCATCCAAATCTGAAACCATAAATCCAACAAGGACATTGGTGTGCCCGTTATGATCATCTACATCTTTTCTTCTCCTTGGATGCAACGCGATGGTAGTCCCCTTATCAAAAAATTCAATCCAATCATTAGTTTTTACTTTGAGTTTTAAACCAATTGTATCTTTATAAAATTGAGCGGAACGTTCCATATCCTCAACAAGCAATATTACTGAACCAATTCTACTGAACATCAAGATTCACTTTTATATAGAAAAGATGCTTAATAAAAGAATTGGTATGTTTGTATATAAGAGATTGACAAAGCAATTGATAGCTACATTATATACGTCTGATGAACGAAATGTTGATATCTATTTTTAATATTGTTGTTGTTGGTCTAACAAACCAGTATTTAACCCATAACTAATAGACACAAAGAAAAAAAAAGTACTTATACGATTTAAAATTCTCATTAGAAAAGTATTTTTTATAAAATTACTCTGTTTTAAACCTTTATCATATTCTATTACATAGATATTATTTTGAAGATAACTAACTAACTAACTAACGAAAGATATGAATCGAACTTTTATCTATTAATGACGACACTAACATTTCAATATGTTACTTTTTAAAGTAAATACACTTTATAATATTGTAATACCGAAGGTAACGAAAAATATTTTATTATTTTGAAATAAATATGAAGAAAAAATTGCTAAGAACAAATTATTATTTATAATTTTCCCTTGTTTCAATATGGCTTACCATCATTCACCATCATCATCAATTTCACTAATAATTTTATATTATTATGGTTAGGTGTGTGATGTATTTTTTGTATTTATTTAAAAATTATATAAAGAATAATAAAACGTGGTCATTCACGTAATTCTGAATCAGATTTGAATGACGACAATAATAGTGAACATTTAGTCCCTATGTTACAAAATATTATTGAAAATTATTTTTTAAAATTAAATGAGAAAAAGAATTTTCAAAAAGAGAATATAATTATAGGATTAGGAAGCGGTAGCACGGTTGCTGAATTGGTTAAAAAAATATCAACTGTCCCTAATATAGAGAATTTTAATTTTATCCCCACCTCTATCCAGATAAAATTAATTGCTGAAAAGGCTGGTTTAAAATTTACTGATGAGACTAAAATAAATAATATAGACTTGGTAATAGATGGCGCTGATCAGATAGATCATCACCTTAATATGATTAAAGGAGGAGGAGGAGCACTTTTCAAAGAGAAAATTATAATGTATTCAGCTAATGAAAGAGTCATTCTTGCTGATTCAAAGAAATTTGTACCTGAATTAACAATGCCTATCCCTATTGAAGTTCATCCATTTGCAAGATCTACAGTAACGAAAATATTGGAATCCATGACAATTTTCGCAAAAGAAGGAAATACAAAGGATTCCCAAATAAATAATACAAGGGGAGATAAAGGGTATAATAGTGGTCATTTATCAGCAAAACCTATTATTCGGACCACTCTAAAAGGTTACCCATTTATTACAGAAAATGGAAATATAATATTAGATACAGAATTTTCTAGTATTCTTGACGTAGAGAAGACAGAAAAAGAGATAAAAAATATACCAGGTGTTATAGAGGTGGGTCTTTTTTCAAGAAAAAACAATACCCAATACTATTCTGTCAATAGAGAAGGTAAATTTTCTGTCAAATCATCTTAGCGCTTAACTTTTGAGAGATTACATTTAGTTACCTAACTTAGTTTTTGAATCGCCTGATGAACTCTCCATAACCATAATAATTTTCATCCACCACACAATTTTCCATTATTACTTTACCTCTCAATATAGTGGCGATCGGCCATCCAGTCAATTTCCATCCATCATAAATTGTATAATCAGAATAGGACTGTAATAGATCGGGTGTGACTTTCTTTTTAAGATCAAGATCCACAATCACAAGATCTGCATCAGATCCTTCCTGTATAGAACCTTTCTGTGGATAAATCCCAAAAATTCTCGCTGTATTATAACTTGTAACTTCTGTAACTCTTTGAAGGTCTATTCTTCCTTTATTTACACCTTCACTTAGGAGAACTGGTAACATAGTCGCAATTCCAGGAAATCCTGATAAAGATTCTAGCAAATCATCATTATGGCCTAATTTTAGCGATAATTGATTAGCGACATGATCAGTTCCTACCGTATCAATAATTCCATTTCGCAGAGCATACCAGACGCTTTGCAAGTCATGTTTAGAACGTAATGGAGGAACTACTTTACCTTTTAGATCATTATAATCATATGTATGTGTAAGATAGTGAGGACATGTTTCAATATACAGGTTACATTGTCCTTGCTCTTTCTCTTTGATAATAGCATCTATCGCAGCACTCGATCCTATATGAACAAAATAAATATTTGAATTATATTTTCTACCAAGTTGAGCAATTTTTTGTATACTTTTTACCTCTGAATGAGTTGGCCTACATCGCGACCACAATTCAAGCAGATTCTGTTGTGATTTTTGGATTTTCTTCTCTCCTTTTTTTGTGATAATAGTATTACTATTCTTCTCATTATCCTTCATATCATTTATATTTTCGATATCTTTAAGAGAATTTTCATTCAGAATTATGTTACCTTTTGTATTTGTACCTTTATTTCTAACTAATAATATACCATCATTGTTGTTATTATCTTTCTTTATATCAATAATTTCTTGTTTTATTCTTTTATAACAGATTTCGGGATCCTCTGCATGAACTAAAAGCATGCCATGTAAAAGTGAGGTCGTTTTAACAATTTCATTTAAAAAATCATCAGTCATATTTACTTTACCACTGCGAATATCTTTTTCCATCGGATCTAAATCCATATGAATTTGATTAAGTTTCGATCCTAGGTTCATGTATATCTTGAATGAATTTATACCTGTTTCTTGAGTCAAATAGGAAATATCTTGTATATGCTGTTCTGTTAAAATCGAGCAATGGATAGAGAAATCTATAATATGATTCTGTAAACTTGCTTCAATTTGTTTTTTAATGTTATTTTTATAATCTGAATCTAACCTTAACATTCTTATCATTGTTGTAACTCCTCCTATAGCTGCTGACTTTGATTCAGTTCTAGCTGCCTTGTCAATTGGAGTATACACACCATAATGAACATGAGGGTCTATCACTCCTGGAAGAATATATTTGCCATTTACATCAATAGATCTGTTAAAACTAAGGTTATTTAACGATCTGGAAAGTTCTTTTATTTTTCCATTTTCAATAATGATGTTAGTGTTACGAATTCCAACTTTGGGAATTACAACATATCCATTTTTTATCAATAGATCGCATGTATTCTGCATATATTATATCCTAAATACAATAGACAATTAATTATTTTACTATCGTGATAGTAAGAAGATAGAATGAAAAATTTATTAATACTATTTATTTATTTATTTATTTGACTTTAAAAAATTTTATTAATATAAAATTAAGATAAAAAATAAAAAAATGGTTTAGGTTACTGTTACTTTACCCGTCATGAATGGGTGTAAAGAACAGTAATAGTCAAATTCGCCTGCTGTATCAAATGTATTTTCCCATGTGGCACCATTAGCAATGATACTAGAATCAAATGCTGGGTCTCCGGCTGCACCACCTTCTGGACCTCCTTCTACCACTGTATGAATTGTACTGTCATCATTTGTCCATGTGACAGTAGATCCTGCTGGTACAGTAATCTCAGCTGGTACAAAAAATTCAGTAGCGCTTGGATTGGATGATCCCGCTGCAATAGAAACTGCTTCTTGAGCAGATGCTAGTGTTGCATTCTGTGTTTTAGCTGCATTACCTGGAGTTCCTGGTGTTTTTAATGGTGTCTTTGCTTCTGCAGTTTTAATTATTTGTTCATAAGGAGTTGGTTTTGACCAATCGGCTACTGGACTTGCGCTACCCTTTGGAGCGACTGCAGTGCCTGGTGGTTGATCCTTATCAGTAGAATTGGCATCAGATACAACAGCAAAAGCTGCTCCCTTTACTACATGATTCATGTTGTGGTCTACTCCAACGTATGGAAGAGATGATTCTGGGAATGTAGCTTCAAATACGGAAGCAGAACCTGGTGGTACCCACCATGTTTCATCCCTAATATCCTGGGTTCCATAATCTTTACCGTCAGCTGAAGTTCCATCTCTAACAGTCATTTGACCTGATATAAAGTGGAAAGATACTCCTGAATTTGGACCTGGACTAAGGATGTACCATCTGGTTAACTCATCTGGTTTAACTTTGAATATTTCTGGATTTTCGTTCAATACAATCTTTGCTTTCTCTCCTATACTTGGAACGTATTTGTGGGCCATACCATTAGTCAATACAAGGTCTGGCTGATCTGTAGCAAATTTGGTAAGATCAAATGTTCCTGTTGTCCCATTGGTTCCTACAAATAATCCTTTATCAGCAGTGTTAAATATTTCTCCAAATGATAAATAGAATTCCTTTGCTGGTTTTTCGTTAGCTGGATGAACAACAACTGCACCGTACATGCCATTTGCAATATGTTCCCATACTCCGTTCAATCCATCAGCACCACAGTGGTACATGAATGCACCTGGAGTGTCGGCATGTAATGTGACATGTTTAGTTTGTCCTGGTTCTATATTGCCAGATAACACATTAGCTGGACCCAATCCAGCATGGAAATCTAAACTATGAATTGTTTTACCGTCGTTTTTAATTGTAATATTTAAAATATCGCCTTGGTCAGCAGCAATCACTGGAGCTGGTATAGTTCCATTAAAAGTCATTGCAGCATATTCAATTCCTCCTGGATGTAATATATTATCTGGAGCGACTTGAACTTTGACTTCGTTAGCCATCAAAAGAACCTGTTTAACTGGTCCTTCTTTTGCATCTTCTGTTTGTGCAAATACTTTGTTAATGAATGGAAGACCTGATACAAATGGACTCAATAAAAGCCCACTTACAAGCATACCCATCATTATACCGGTAGTTAGTAGTTTCATTAAAACCTGATCTTCATTGATCATATATAATGTTTTTCCCTAATTTTCTCATTCTATAATTTTACTATCTTTCTAATAGAAACAAAAGTAATTCATGTTTAAGCATTATTTTATAGAAAAATTTTCTATAATAATATAATTTAATATAATTATTTGATAATAATTGTTAATTTAGAAATTGATTATTTGGAATTTATTCATATTTTTGCATTAGTAACTTAATACATTTAGTTTAGAATATATTTATTATTTTGATAAAGTGTATATCATTTACTTGGGCTGGTAGTTCAGTGGTAGTAATGTTCGGCTCGCATCCGAAAGGTCGCGGGTTCAAATCCCGCCCAGTCCATCGCTCTTCTGTGTAAAGGTTTCGCATTCACATGTCAATTTATTATATTTTCATCAAGAATTACATTCCTCGTATATATTTATGATTTTTCTTAAGATAATAAAATGGACCTATACAATTGCGATTTTTTCTATTAATAATTTTTCTTAAAATATTATTTACGTTCTTAAGAATAATTGATTGGTTTTCCAAAATATTTATGCCTTGGATTTACCAAATTAGTATACATACCTATAGATAATTGAATTTGCCG
>DASQLB010000198.1:0-7866 GCA_035630235.1 Nitrososphaeraceae archaeon
TGTTGGATCTATAAACCATAAAATGTTATTATCTTTAGGATCGAAAACTGATAATGTTATTAGATTTATCCCATTAATTGTATGCTCTTGGTATTTCTTATGCTCAATATCAAATTCCCATAGTCTTCCACTTCCGGGTAGCGAATCACCTACCCAAATGGAATCAGTACTAGTCTGATATACAGGATCCAGCAATAGACTGCTTTGAGGAGTTTTATATTCAGTAATATTAAATTGTAATTCAGAGAGTCTAGGTTTTACATTTATTTCAAAGCTAGCTATAGTATTTGGAGTATTAGGCTGTGATGTTTTTCCCTCAATCTCTATATTCCATAATCCCAAAGCACTAAGCGGAATTACTGCATTGAATTGTCCATTAGATGATTTTTCCATATCTATTAGAATAGGTCCAATTCCTCTTTCTATTTGTGATAATTTTGCAGTAGCATTAATTATATTGACTGTTGGATTATTAGTAAAGTCAGTAAAATCTACTAATATTTTATTCTCTCCCAATCTCGCAGGTTCTATATGTATATTTATTTTCTGATCTTCAGTATAAACAACTGTAGAATAAACATCATTATTTTGAAGTTGGTTTTCAAAGTTTAGAGTTTCAGTAGAGTTGGCAATGTTTGAAGATGGAAGTTCACCTGAAGGTAATACCATGTTAGTCATTAAGGAAACTACAAACAAAAGACCTATTCCTATCAATGTTTCAATTCTTAAACTCCAAATAAAACGTCTTACAAAGTTTGGTTCATTTGCAAGTGATTCTTTGCTACGACCTTGTATTCCGGTATGTCTTATCGATAAAGTTGAAATTCGTTTTTCAGTTATGAATTGATGATAACCTCCTATTATTATCATGATAGCAGCGAGCAATAATTTGATAATCAATATTTTACCATACAGTGAAGCAATTGTTGTGGAAAGATTACCCTCTATTGACCACAGTAATAGTGGTCCTGTTATAGATATACTACCTAAAACTGGTATTACTATAGTCGAAAATCTCGGAATCACCATGGAAATAATTTTGGCTTTTATTTCTTCGTCTTTTATTAAAAACATTTTTGAAACAAAAACAAATGTTAAAAAAATTAAACCTCCAATCCAAAATGATGCAGCTATACCATGGAAAAAATCTATCAGGAGAGGACCAAAACTCTTTAATGCTGCAGAATGCGAAATCAAGCTATTGGTAAATAATATACCTATTCCTAGACACAATATTGCAATTATATATTTAACTTCATTGCCTCCTTTTTTAGAATCATTAAATTTTTTAAAAGTAAATAGCAAGAATACTAATAACACTAAAGCCAACCCTAACCTAGCTACGATAATCTTTCCAAACTCGGTAGTTAATACATCTACAACTGATCCTCCTATAGCAGAAGCTTGAATTACTACCATGGCAACGATAGAAAGAAGGACTAGAATATCTCCAATAATTATTAATTTAATTAGATTTTTTTTAATAAGATACAAATTTGATTGAAGAAAACTTTTGATCCATTCGAATTTTGATAAAGGTCTTTGAATCCACAAAAATATGAATGCAGCTCCAACTATTACTATCTGACCTATATATCCTGGTATCCTACTAAGAGAATTGTCTAATGATAACAAATGAAAAATGTCTTTTGATTCAGACTTAACTTGACTAAAATCGGCATTTCCACCTCCAATACTAAAAACCACAGAACCATCAACTACATGTCCATCAACTGCAGAGAGTACTTTAGTATTAATAGTGAAGGTTCCTTCACCTATGTCCCTTTTTAATGGTATAGAAATAGTAGAAGAATCTCCCTTATAATTTTCCGGATTTCCATCATCTACTTTATTCCCCTCAGAATCAATAACAGAAATTTGGCTGTACTGCAAAACTATAGGTTCACTAAAATAAACAGTAACACTATCCGGTGGGGTCTCTAATGATTGAAATTGCTTAGGATTTGAATCCGTTACTATTGGATGCGCATAAACTGGAATAGTAAAATGACTTGTAATACAAAATAAGAAAAAAAAAATTAAACTAGAAGACAGGAAAATTTTGTTAAAGCCTCTCATTGGTATTGCTTTTGTTTTATATCATCTTCAAGAATTAATTTGTTTTCTTCAATGTTGCTCTTTAAGATGTCATTTTGTAATTATAAAAAAACAAGTTCAGTTTAGCCATTTAAATATTTATTGTTAAAAATTTATTCATGTATAATATATATTTGATTACTTAAATAATATATGAATCAATTTCATAATTTAGTCAAACTATACAACGTAAAATCCACGCATGATATGGCCTCAAGAGTATCTCAAGAATAATTGTATTTTGATAAACACAAATTTGTGTTCATTTATCAAGTACCTACTACAGAGTATCTTTGCTTATCTTTGATTGTTTAGAATATTTTCAATAGATTATTCAGATGAATATGTTGAATTAAAATCTAAAATAAGCAATCTGTTTATCCACCCATTCAGGAATTGAACATGTAGATATAGTGGGAATTTTGATATACTCAAAAAATTTAAGTCATTTTTCTATAGATAAAAATAAATTTTTCAAAAAAATGAGAAATGTTAAAGTGAAAGGATAATTCTTGTATTTATAATGATTAACAAATCAATTTTAATTTCAATACTTTTAATACTTCCGTTACAAACAGCGCTTTCACAAATAAATGATTCATCAGGTGACAGATTAGAAAATAATACGAATGTTATAACGGAAGATGCACTTGTGGGAGAAAAATTAGAACAAGTCCAAAACCAATCTACTGATGCTGGAAAGCTCATAGAAGAATTAGTTGCAGATGAACCAAAAAAGGAGTAGAATTATTAGTGAAATGAATTTAAACTCTTTAAAAAAAATTGTTAATCATTTTCTTATTATGATAGAAATTAGATTTTAAAAATATTTTTATAAAGTTAGTTACTGCTATATTAACAAATATTCTTATATAAAATAGAATTCAAATGAATGACAAATTGATATACAATAAACTATTTATTGGTTCGGCAACAGGATTTCTTACATCAATCCTTCTTTTAACATCATTCACTGTTTCAATATTTGCACTATCTGATGGTACAAATCAAACTGGGGAGAAGATATTAAAAGAAACAAATCAGACATTGATAAGTCCATCTTCCGATGAGACCGGTCAAGCCATTCCAATTCAAAAAAATGCAACTGATCTTGGAGGCAACATCACTGAAAACGCAAAGAACATGGTTGCAAACATTGGCGAAGAAATAGAAAACTTAACTAAGTAAATTCAATTTTATGTTAATTATCTCTAATTATTTTTTACTGCCATATTATTATTGAACAAATATTTCTAAAAGAAAATCATATTCATGACAAGTTTAACCATTAGGAAGATGCTAATCTTTTAATTTTTCCTCTTACTTTGCCATCAGGCTTATCCTCTGTTACTATATCTACATAGGCTTCTCCTTTCTCTATTTTTTTTAATAATTCTTGCGTATTCTTTCCCTTTAGGGGACCTTTGAGTTCTTTATTATTTATATTTCCCTCACACAAATTGCCCAAAACTTCAGATGATGGAATGTCAGATTTATACAATTCAGCGACTACCTCTGCTGTTTTCTCAACTGGTTTTCCTATATCAATACGAACTTCTTTTATTTTATCAGTGTCTGTAACTTTCACAGAGTATTTTAGATTCTCTTTATCCTCTGTAGATTGAAAGGTTGCTAGAGCTGTATCTAACGTATCTACTACTGGAACTTCTTCTCTTCCAGTGAGTATTGCAGCGAAATCAACATTTTCCTTCTCCTCGGGATTTTCTTTTTTATCTGTTGGAAAATTCAATATAGTTAGAAATTAGATAACATGTATTATAATAGTATGAGGATTTTATTACTGATCTTTTGTTAGGGTTCTAAATGTAGAAGATTCTTCTATCATATTTTACATCTTAGATAGATGAGATGAATTCTATTTGTAAGGTTGTATCAAAGTAGGAAAGGAGCCATTTATGTTGAGTTAATAAAAAAAGAAAATTTAAAATTCAATTACTAGATTTTGAATATTTATTTAGTATTTCTTATCTTCCATCGTCATTTTATAGTCGTGACCATATTTGTCACCTTTTTCATCGCTGTATTTCATTTTATGTTCATCATAATATGTAATTTCTTTTTTTAATAACACTTCTCCATTACCTGGGTCTACTATTACTTTATATTTTTTCATATCGTCACCTATAATCTTAATCTTGTAAACTAGATAGCCATATGCTTCAGTCAATTCTGCTTCTTTGACAGTTGAATTCAATCCAATATTTACTAGGGCTGCCTTTATTGCATCTATCATGTTAACATTAACTTTTGATTTGAATGCTTCACCTATGGTAGCCCCTACTTCTATTGTTCCAGTCCAATTCAACCTAGGCTCGGATTGATTAGACAATGTCATTATTTCAATATTTTTATCTTCTTCCATAACTGGTGGATTTTCTGGATTTTTTTGAGCAAATGCATTTTCTAAAGTATTAGTATCACTTGTTCCTATGATTCCCATAGCTAAAAGAGAGATTAAGGCTGTAGTTGTTAAAATTATTTTCATCACAAACTAATAGATTTCCCAATTTATAACAGTTGGGGATATATTACTTGTATATGATCAGGTTACCCATACTAATATATTTTGGTAAATTAATTAACTATGAAATTCAATAATTTTATTAATATACATATAAAAGAGTCGCTTCATACAGACGATAATAGTCAAAAATTAATAAATAAGTTGATAATTGTACGGTCTTTATCCTTGATCCAATCCATTCCAATCCAATCTAAAACGCATTCAGATTGAATAGTTGAGCCTTTCATAAACTGAACCTTTTAATCAATAAAATTCCCTCCAGTCATCTTGTTCAGACTATGGGATTTAAAAAATTTGTTACCATATCTGAAAAAAAAATATAATATTCTATTTTATTTATTGCTAGAAAAAAACTATGATTATAGATCTGACCTGGAAGGTAACTGATAATAGATTTAATTATAATTTGTCTGATTATTATCTGTCTTAAATTATAGGCTTTATTTCAATCCAATCATATTATGAATTGAAATAATAATTAATCTATTTTAACCGAGATAAATTCAGTAATTACTACTTTATAAATCAACAACATCAATACCAAAAACAGCCTCTATATTCGCACTTCCCATTAATAAGAAGGATAACAAGTTGGAATCTTATTCATAACTATCATTTTCTTGAATGGGCCATACAGAAAATCTACTCTAGTTTTTTTCGGGTTTGAAATATACTTTTCAACATTCTAAAGTACACAAGTCATTAATTATATGCTCTAACAAATATTAATTGTATTCGTTCTTCCTATGAGTAAACAATCCTATTACAAGTGAATAGGGAAATAAAAAGAAATGTTTCATTAAAAAATAAAGTTATAGAGGAAAGTGATTATCAGATTACTTCGGTTATCGTATTACCATTAATAAGTATACAATATCAAATAAATTTCAAATGAGAAGAAATTTCGGTTAATAGAATAAATTTTGAAAGATTTATGAGTCTACCATTTTCAATAAATTCATTTATCTTCTTAACACTAAGATTGATCTATCATCTAGTATTTACTACAGGATCCAACTCATTAATATTGTACAATTATACATTTAAATAAACTTATTTGCTTAATTTCCATAAACTTACATAAATGGGAACATATCTTATTAGTAGCGTGTCTTTAGAAGATAAAATTATTTTAATTAGTGGATCCTCTAGAGGGATAGGATATTGGATGGCTAAATATTTTGCAGAAATGTGTGGTTCTATTGTAATTGTTTGTTCTAGACATATGGAAAATGCTAAAAAAGTATCTGAAATTATTAATGGTAAAACTTATCCAATAGAATTAGATGTAACCAATATTACTAACATAGATTATTGCATAAGTGATATAATAAAAAAATTTGGTAAAATAGATATTTTAATTAACAATGCAGGGTATAGATTTGATAAAGAATTATGGTATAAAAAACTGCATGAAATAGAAATTGCCCATTTCATGGACATACTTAATGTAGATCTAATGGGATCAATTAGGCTAGCAAAGGCAGTCATTTCACAAATGGTAAAAAAAGATAATGTAATTAATAATAAAAATGGTGGAGTAATTATTAATATATCATCTACTCCGGCTCTAAGTGGCCATACTGAAGGATCTCCTTACACAATAGCAAAATCTGGTGTCATAGGTCTAACGAAACACATAGCAAGAGAATATGGAATTTATAATATTAGAGCTTATACTTTGGCGTTAGGAAATATATCTACAGATGCAACATATTACTCAATGGACGAAAAACATAGATCTATAGCGGAAGAGGAGACTTCTCTTAAAAGATGGGGAAAGCCTGAAGAGGTAGCAAAAATTGCGTCTCATTTGGCAAGTGACGATTTTTCTTATTCTACTGGGAATACCATTATTATTGATGGTGGAACTATAATGATATAATTAACCTTTTTCAACTAGTATAAATTAAAGATAATATTTGATGATACTATATGATGAAATGATAAACAAAGGAAAAATATATAATTTCTCAATTTTACAAAATTATAATTCTTGGCAGTGTTGTTTAATATAATTTATAGAAATATGATTTATAAACACATTCAAATAAAATGGCTCTATAATTTAAAATAGAATTGTGACAGGTATAAGAAATTTCTTACTACAAAATAAATTATAATACATATAAATTAATTTTAAGACACAACTTAACCCAATTAATATACTAAAATACCTTTCAATTCTCTCCCCCTCCCCTTCAAGTTCTCAATTATTATAAGCATGATTTTAAAGGTTTTACTTATGTCTACATATAATAATGCGGAAGCATCCCAACCGCAAAAAAAGATGCACGAATGTAATCGATGTAAATCTTCTGGTTTTCCAGAACAAATGATATGGTTTAAAAAAATTGAAAATGGATACGGTGAGAAAGTTTACTGGAAGCTAATGGATGGTAATGGTTTAGAGCATGTTCATAAGCATAGGTCACCAAATGAAAATAAAACTGAAGTAGACCAAAAAATAATAAGGAGAAAAAAAATTATAGATATATTTGCTGTTGATGACATTGACGCCGCACGAAAATTACTTAGAGAAGGATGGGAATACAAAACATCATATCCAGCAACGCTTGCAAATATCCCTCATTATGTACTAGTAAAGAGAGAGTAATCATAGAGATTAATAAACAATTTTTTTAAAATTGTCTTTGGAAAATTTAAATTCATAGTGGTAAGATGTGACAGAGAGGTAGAATGGTTTTTTGATCTTGCACAACTGTTTCATCTATTATGAATGCAACTACTTTTTTCCATTTTGTAAATTGGATACTTTGCAAATCTCAATCCAATTTAGTACAGACAAATAACTTTCTTTTCTTAAACCTAAATATTACTAATACCTTTGATTCATTAAGCACAATAAGGCCAAGAAATGCCAATAAAAAGAATATATTACAATTATAATGGATGTTCTGCTTCTTTCTTATCTAATACCCATAGAAGAGAAGGGAGCATAAATAGATATATCCATTACTGCTTAACTTGACAGTGGTATTCAAGAGCTATTTCTAGACACAGCTACCTCAATTGTTGAGACGTTGCGATTATTTCCATCTTGAGATTTAACAACTTCAGAGCCAATTTTTACTGATGAGACCTTGTAACCCAATGTATTCATTCTCTTAACGATGATCTGTGAAACATCTACTGCCATGGGTATACTTTTTCCTCTTGCTTTTATAAAAACAGTTGGTTCGTTAGCCAGCTGAACCAGTGTG
>DASQLB010000199.1:0-8477 GCA_035630235.1 Nitrososphaeraceae archaeon
AAGCCGATTAACATCAATATCAATGAAATCCCTTCCTTTTTCTGTCATTACCTTAACTTCAGAAGAGTTTACAAGATCTGCTTTTTTCTCGGACATACTCTACTATTGATAATAATTTATTTAAGAATTGAAGGTATTTTAATGGTAAAAGAACAATAAACCATAGCCTTCTTCAAAATGGTAACTATAAACCATTCAGATAGATAGAAGATCAAGACTAATTTCATAATATGCCTTTAGCACTACAAGTAATAGACTTTTCAAAATTATTTAAATCATTGAACAATGTTAATTGCCATTATCTAAGGGAGTTGAATAGTAATGGTTTCAGTGTTCAATCAATAAAAAGTAAATAAGATGCATTAATAGAAAATAGAATAGATAAGAGTTAAATTTAAAATGGTAATAATAAAATTATATAAATATACTTTTGGATCTTCCAAAACTGCAAAATATACTTACTCATTTAATATTAAGTGGTTTTATAATATTATTAAGTCAAAGTGTAATATCAGGCGACGCCCATATTAAAGAATTAAAAGTTCAAGAATGGATAGATAAAAATAAAAATATCAAGATTCAATTTGCTTACTCACCTGAGAAACCTATTATAGATACTTTTACAGAATTACAATTTAGCATCCAAGATCTGGTAACAGGAGAACATATCAAAAATTTTGACGCAAGGATAGTTGTTACAAATGGTCAAAGATTATTTAAATTTGAAAATATTACCGTTGCAGATGGAGATTTTTCTGTAAAATATTTATTTCCTGATGATGGGACACATCAAGTTTTAACTAGAATTAATACCAATTATTCAATTCTATTAGCATCATTTAGTGTATTTGTACCTCATCAATCTCCTCCATCTCTGTTAAATCCATTTCCAAATACTCTAGGTAAGCAAAACGAGAATGAACACTTAACTAATATTATTATTACAATTGTAATTTCAATTGCTGTATTAACTTTAACAATTGTAATGATAAAAAAGGCTTCTGTTCGATAAAGGTACATAAAAAACTAAATTAGGCACAAGGTTGAGATTTATTAATATGATTACAAGATAAAAGAATAAAAATTATAATTATATAAAAATCATTGAACAATGTTAATTGCCATTATCTAAGGGAGTTGAATAGTAATGGTTTCAGTGTTCAATACCTATCTGAATTTAATATTAGTAATTATTAGATATTTTATCTACAAGTAGAAGGATTTTCTATCAATCTTTATCTTTAACTATTTGTCTTTATATAATAAATGGTATCTTTCAAATGTAAAATCTGCAATATGAACTTTGAAGATAAAAGACGTTTAGAAAATCATAAAAAAGTACATGGAAGAAAATCAAAAGTGTCCGAATATGGTAATCCTGAATTTAATATAGACCGTCTAAGAGGATAAAAATAAAAGAAAAAGATGAATAATATCCAAAGTGTGTTGTATTGCATAAACCCCGATAGATTAATAGCATTTGTGAGAATGTCTCGTCGGGTTGCGAGACATTTTTACCTCTATTTTAGTCGAGGATTATTATCTATATAAACAAATATACTTTTATTCATAAATTATCTAAAGTTTAATTTAATAATAATTATTCTCTTATCTTAGAATTCCTCTTTTGTTTTATTTTTGCTAAAGATAATATAATTGCAGATGATAAGATAGCAAATATAATGATTAATGAAAGTAAAACTGGCATTTTATAGATGTCTGAAATCAACATTTTAATTCCTATAAATAGTAGCAGAAACACTAATGCAGGTTTGAGATAATAGAATTTTTCCATTATCCCAGATAAAAGTAGATATAAACTTCTAAGCCCAAGAATTGCAAAAATATTAGATGTAATGACAATAAAGTAATCTGAAGAGATAGCTAACACTGCAGGAATTGAATCAATAGCAAATAATATGTCAGCCAGCTCGATTATCACTAATGCAACAAGAAGAGGTGTAGCATACAATATTCCCTCTTGTCTTAAAAGAAATTTGTTTGAATTTATGTTTAAGTTAATCGGTACAAATGTTTTTAATATACGAATTGCTATATTTTTTTCTAAATCAATCTTTTTTTCTTTCTTTTGAAAAAGCAATCTAATAGCAGTCAAAATCAGTAAACCACCAAATACATATATCATCCAATGGAAACTCTCTAATAGAGAAACACCAACCAATACTAATAATATTCTAAAAACTATTGCACTCAGTATTCCAACTGACAAAATTCGATGTTGATAAATATATGGAATTGATAAAGTAGAGAATACTAGTAAAAATATAAACATATTATCAACACTCAAACTTTTTTCTAGAGTATATGCAGTAACAAATTCTAACATTTTTTCATAACCCATGTTAAAGAATACAATTATTGCAAATATTCCTGCTAATGATATCCAGACTATAGTCCATTTCAAAGCATCTCGAGTTTGTTGTTTTTGTAGTTTTTGCAAAGATTCATGAGTAGGATCTAGTATGTCTTGAGTGTGATTATGAATTGGATTCTTTTCTTTTTCTTTGTTTAGTATATTCTTTAATTTTCCAAATAATCCTAAATCAATAGATAATGCAATTCCAACGAATATGCTGAACAGAATCCATAAAGAATAATCATTACTCATAGATATAAACTCCAAATATAATAAACTCCATCAAAATCTAACTTTTATTCTCATATCTCTGATAGTTCAAATAATAATAAGATTTATCAAAGCCATATAAAATTTTTAAAGAATTATCAATATTTGTTATATTATTTAAAAAAAGGATTGTTCTTTTATTCCTCTTTTTCTGTATCTAACTCAAGTTCTTTTACATCTAATCCTTGCTCTTTTATTGTATTTACTACTGAAGATATTTTTTGCATTGCTTGAGATGCATCACTTATTGATTGTGTGCTAATTTCAAGTTCGCATTCTTTTGCTTTTAGTCCTTGTTGTTCCATAGAATCTAATACAGAGGAAATCTTTTGGGGGAACTGTGAACCATCTGATCCAATATCCATTTCTATACTGAATTCTTTAGCATCAAGTCCTTGTTGTTTTACAGATTTTATTATAGTACTGACCTTTTGTGAAATTTGGGATGCATTAATTGATTCTGTCTTAAACTCAATTTCTATTTTCATTAAAAAATTCAATATAATATATAGTTTATAAACAATTATAATAGATAAACCATTGATCTATATGAAACATATAGATTATAAGTCGAATTTCTTATCCACCTCTTCTTGAGTATAACGTGATATCAAAAAATTCAAAAGTAACGAAAATGAAAATAATAATTTTAAATTCAATATCCAGAGAAAATAAAAAGAATCTGCCAATTCCATTAATTTCACTTTTCTGGACTTGTTGTTGATGTTGTGAGAGAGGTTCCAGAATTATATTTAATTGAAATAGACATTTTAAATATAGGGCATTAATATGATACAGAATGACTTTATTATAAATTGACAAATTTAACATTTTTAGTAATTTTATCAATTGGATTTATCTTATTTATTGCTGGTATCTTTATTATGATTGTATTCTATTCAACAGTTGATTTGTCCTATAACAATAAGCTCTTTAGTTATTATGGGAGGAGTATTAGTATATTTATGACAATTTTTGGTTTTTTTATGATTATGATTGGAGTTACCAAAAAGCAAAATAAACTACACGAAAAATAAGGCTTTTTATGCACGTCTAAACCTGATAGACTAGAAGAATATTGCTTTTCCTCTTTTGAGTTAGTGGTCGCGAGAAAACTACGGGCCGTCTGGAGTAAAACGGATAGCGGTTCTAAAAGAGGAGTCTAATGTAGTAAATACTATTAACTTGTATTTACTTGTTGGTAACATATTCTCATGATAGAGGTGTAATTCTATAGATATTACCTTCACCATTTGATCTTATATTTAATGTCAAAATATACAAAAAGCCATCTGGACCAGTTTCAATATCTGTTATTCCACCAAAACCCGTTCCAAGGGCTATTGCAGACCTTTCTTCTTCATTATCTGCTATGAGATCAGTAAGTCTTGCTTGACTACTATTATCAAATTTAATTCCTGTTCTATCTTTATTAACTTCAAAAAAATATAGATATCCATCAGTCAGAACACCAATATCTCCAACAAAAATATTATGGGTATATTTATCTCCAAGCTTCGATGAATTTAGAAATTCAATATCAGTAATTCCAAGAGATGGAAGCCAATTGAATACAGGATCAGCATATTTAGAATTTGGAAAGTTAACTAATTCATTTTCTGTAATACCACTTTTAGATATAGGCCCCATAACTTGAAGCCATCCACTGTTAAAACCTGGTTTAACCAAATTTACCTCATCATATTCACTAGGTCCATTTTCTGTATCCCATAAAACATTAGTTACAGGATCAAATGTTATTCCAAAACTATTACGTATCCCATAAGCATAATACTTGTTTAATGATAATAGCTCATTGTTATTATTTATAAAAGGATTGTCAGGAGCTGGAGAACCATCCTCTGGATTTATTCTGAATATGACTCCAGTATCATCAGGATCTGGTCCGTTTACAATATTCTGAAGTTTACCCATATGATTAAGATCTCCTATTACTGCATAAAGATAATTATCAGGTCCAATTATCAATTTTCCACCATCATGATTCGGACCAGGAATTGCAGGCAGGTCTAAAATCAAAGTAGGATTAACAAGAAGTCTTTCTTCATCATTCCATTGATATTTGTAAACTCTATTTCTTAATTGATCACCATTTTGGGAGGTTTCTGTGTAATATAAAAATATAGTATCGTTATCCATTAAAGTAACTCCCAAAAGTCCACGTTCACTCCTACTGTCTACATTTACTTCCAATACTGACTCTTCTTGTAAAATACCATTTGAAACAAGTCTAACCGTTCCTTTTTCCTTTTCTAAAACCAAAATGTTGTTATTATCAATAAATGCCATACTGGTAGGCAAAGACAATCCTTCAACAATAGTTTCTACTTGCAGATTGGGATCATTAAGAGTTGGTTCTTGTGCAATAATATAATACATATTATCATCAATAACAAAATAGTAAACCGACAGAATGACAGTTAGAAATAAGGCTATAAATAAAACTATTCTTAGATTTGTCAATATATAACATTAATATTTCATGATATTATATAAAGCCAATAAATAATTAAATAAATAAAAAATTTTTGTTTATAGTAACATGGGATGGAAATAACAAAGAGGTAGAAAGAAGGTATAGATATTATATTGATTATAATTAAGATAAGAAGGAGGATAAAATAAAAAAGGAATGGCATTAAGTTTCCATAAACTTGCAATTCCTGGAATACTAATATTATTAGTAGGTGGAACTATAGCTTTTCTACTTGCATTTACTTATTATCCTGAAAAACATGTGAATGTAAATATTGATGGAAGATGTTATGAGTTATTAGATGAAGCAAATGAAAAACATAAGATTTTAAGAGCAGAAAATGAAATCAACATGAAAAAAATGCAATTAAATATGATCGAATATGGTGATGCTAGTTTACCCATTATCTTTAGTGGATTTAAAGAAAATGTAGATGAATTTATAAAACAATACAATATTAGCAACATAATATCAACACAGAAAGTTTCAGATAATCCAACATTTGATAAATTTATAATTAAAGCAACATTCTCAAAACAAGAACTTGAAAAAATAGTCAATGATCTGACACTAAGTGACTTCTATCCAACACTGTCAGTAAAAGGAAGTGTAGGTTTAGGACCAAATCAATATATCAGTAGTGAAGAACGACAAGTAATTTCAGCAGAATCTAAAGAATTTATGGAAAATGGTATCAAAGATATTGTTGAATCTAATGTTGGAATTAAAGAAGCTGAATGTCGAAATATTTAGCATAGATTATATCTCTATTAATTTTTAGTCATAAGATCGTTAATAATTAATCGATATTATGATATTTAATAATTGGAGAAAATTTATCAGTCAATTATTCATTTATTTAATTAATTCAAACATAGCCCTCTTTCATTGTTGTTGATTGTCGTAGATAGATTAACTGCCATTTTTCTTGAACTTCCTTTTCTCTATGCTTATTGTATTCGTAACACATGTATATGAACCCGAATACATAACGGGCTCGTCGGGAGTAATACCGATAGCGGTTCTAAAAGAGGAATCTATTGTAGAGATATCAATACTTGTATTTAGCTTTTATTGATAGAAACTTATTTTTAAATTATTTTTGACTACCTGGAAAAGTATTTTAGCTATATTTTGAATCGAATAATAATAATTCAAATTATTAAATTTATTAAAATTAATTTTCTTTGTGATTAAAATAAAAATTAATCCGTCGACAAACATTTTCTTCTCCACTGTACCCTTTAGTAATATTTATACACGCGAAACCTGCTATGAGGGTCAGAACGTGATAAATATTTCCATTTTATCGGGTCGAGACTTACCTCTGCGAAGTTACTACAGTTTATGGATTTCGAAGAATGAACGATACTGTAAAAATATTCGCCGACCAAAATATGATTAGGGTCAGCGATGGAGACGATCTTTGAAGCCAGACTTATGCTGGAACCTATCATGTCTATATAGGCCTTTTCTGAATCGTTCCCATATAGGACTACTAACCCATGACCATATGTCATTCCTATTCTTACGCTAATTTCAGGTAATTCATATGCACTAAATGCAGTGTTTGAGACTTTTATCACTTCTAGTATTGCTTTTGAACAATTCAATGCGTTTTCGCATGCTTTGACCTCGTCATGTTCTGCTGGAAATATCACAATAACCCCATCACCTTCATATTTGAATACATAACCACCATAATCTATAGCAGCAATACTTACTTCCTGAGCAAAACACTGTACTAACAATGCAAACTTACGCTCTGGTAAGGAGAGGCTCATTTCTGTTGAACGACTGATATCCACAAACATAGACACCAGATTTATTTTGGTGTTCACATGGCTTCTGAGGAGCTCTTTGGACTTTTCAGTTGACAAGTTGAATTGCATACCCTCTGAAAGAGTTTTGGCTAGCCGTACACGAATTTTCTCAAGGGAAGTCAAATTACTAAAATTGACCCACCATTACTCATCCACATAGCTCTGCCATGCCATGAAATATATCTTTTGAGCTTTTTCTATCTTGGTTTGTGTGGAACACCATGAAGGACCACCATATGTCTTTGCTGCAATGAGTCCTTTCTCATCTTGATACAAAAGTACTGAATCTTGTGGTGGATTGTATCTTAATTCTTCAATTCTCTTTTTTTCAATTCCTATTCAGGATCTCTGCTTTTACCTAAGACTGTCTTTGAATTCCTCCATTCAATACCATATTTTACTAGGACATTCTTTACTTCAGTATGACTGATGCTTTCTACCAACTTCTTTTCTTCCATTATATATCCAGCAAGCACACATAATGACCATGTAGAGAATTTTAGTTTGTACTTTTTTCGAGGATCGTTAGTTGCTATTTCCACAATCTTTCTTTCTATGTCTTCTGTAATCTTGTGAGCATTTCGTAGATGTTTTCTAGATACAATACCATCAATACCTTTTTCATTGAATCTGTGTATCCTTTTTCTAATATTATTATCGTGATGATTTGTAATTCTTCTTATCTTAGGTACTGTATATCCTTCATCTCTAAGCAAGATCATTTTCGCACGATAACCTGATTCTGCATCGTTATCTAACAACCAGTGAAGGTCGTTCATTTCCCCTGTACAAATAATTATTGAACTAATATAGGCGATATAGCCTGTTTTGTTAAACCACATTCAGATTTTGTTTGTAATACAATTGTAAGAGGTATATTACCAAAACGTCATAATGGTCTTGAATCTCCTACTGTATTTGTACTAGTTACAGATAACAAATTTGACTTTTACAATATAACTGAAATAGCTGATAAAAAATATCAGATATTAGATAGAGCATTACAACGTATTATAGTACAAAAGATGTTCACGATACATCAATTGGCACGCTTCTTGATAAAAGAATCGGAAAAAGATATAACAAAATACAAATCTAAATTGGTAGTTATAACAGGTGACTTTTTCCTTTCAGACCCACAAATTACAAAGCAGGACAAAGACTGGTTATATCCTCAAATGTTACAAGCAATCAAAAAGGTTAAAGATTCTATTATTCTTGTATTTTCTCCTAGTAGATTGTCAAATTTAGTGAATTATGGATAAGAAAGGATGATTATCTATCTTGTGTAAAACACTATCAAATATAGTGAACCCGAGAAAACTACGGGCCCGTCGGGAGTAGTGCCCTCCATGTAGTAGGGTTCTATACAGTTGGAGAGGATTTAGTTATTATAGCAGAGCATAGCCTTCCTCTTGTTTTATCGCTGTCAAATAATCTGGAAAAAGGCTATGGGATGGAATTTGATAGGATACATTCTACTGGTTGTTGATTGTTTAGAGTATTTTTA
>DASQLB010000200.1:0-7362 GCA_035630235.1 Nitrososphaeraceae archaeon
TTATCAAGATTAGTATATTCCATATACTGTTTTACTAATGACTGATCTTCAAATTCATGGTTGCCAAACGAAATTTTCATTTTTTGAGGATCTATTCCTCCTACAACATCCTTCCAACATTTCGCAGTTTTTTCATAAGAATAATCTCCTAAACCTAGTAATATTTCAGGATCTGCATTTAATATATTCATAACAGTATTTTTTGCATCTTCGTTACAACTGAAATCTCCAACTGCTACAAAGTTGAAATTTTTAGTATTATCCTCCGAATAATACTTATTTTCTAAATTATTTGAATTTTCCATGATATAAGATTTAGTAACATCATCTTCTGAATAAGATAATTCAGGAGAAAAATTACTTGCCATGAATATTATCATGGTAAAACCGATTATTGTGGAACACATTGTTTTTTTTAAAATAGTCAAATGAATCACTTGTAATATAGTACAGTCAAGTAATCATAAAAGAGTCGTGATCATAGATTATTTGTCGGTATACATATCACTAATAACTTAGTTTAGTATTTAGTAAATATAGATACTAATAATAAACAATAAATAAAATAGATAATGAGAATTTTAATATAAAAATATCAATTACAATAATACTGATAAAATTATTTAGTATAAAAACTATAAATAACAATTATATTATATTGAAGAATAAAGACACTAAATTTCTTGTTAACTTGTTTATAACGATCTATAATTGTATAAAGAATATTAATCTTTTTAACTGATAATACACAACAACTTGCTTATCTAATTTGGTAAGTTCACTAAACAATTCAATAAATAATGAACGTAATTACGATCCTTTCCTATAAATAAGCTTATTCTATAGGATGTATTATATCAATATAGGTCTTTGGTCTATCCATCGATAACCTTAATTAGTTTCTTATATGTTATTACTATAGCCCTTTAATTACCATCTATCTTGGCTCTAAAAAAGGCTATCATATATCTTTTAATTTTTAGAGCCAAGAAAATTATTACTTCCATTCTATAGATACTGCAGTCTTTTTCCCTTATCTTGTAATTTCTAATAGTTGAAATTCTACACTACATAGTTACAAAATTATTTTGAGACTCGAATAGGATCTATCCTAATTAACTATTTAGTACTGTTAATTATATAGATAATCAAGATCTATAATTATTACATTATTGAAAAACTTTCTATATAGTTCGTATAAATACTCTTTTATTAATGTCATCTTAATACTTGATTAATGTATAAAATATTATTATTTAATTTATTGTTTTTTATTTTTCATTATTTGTTTATTTCAGAAGCAAACAATGATTCAATAAATATTTTTGCACAGAATATTACCAATCAAACAGAACTGGAGAATGGGAGTCCAGTGGCATAATAGAAGTTTTTGATATATTTGGAGGTTATTGGTTGTTGGAAATTCAAGCTCATACACTTGGAGAAGGTGGTCAATTGTTATTGATGAATAGTCCTGGGTCATAAGACTATTAATTAAAATATTCCATTTTTGCAAACCTAACTTGTTGTAGGTCGACAAACAATATATTTCGGTATTATTGGTTGTTGCAATAGAATAGATAAGACTATGAAAGGTATTACTACTACAATTTTACCTTCTTGAGTAAAAAAACATTCTTTAATTCATTCATATAATTGTTATTTTAAATGCAGACAAACATCATAGATAGTCTTATAGTCAAACCAAATACCAAGATTTGTCTAAGTGATTGGAATCCCACATACATAGGAAGAATAGATAAGGAAGAAGCTGAGATAATGCTAAACCAAAATTTAATGAATCAGATGTCTAATCTGCAACACAAGCTTTTTGCAGATAAAAGTCAATCATTACTAATTATTCTACAAGGAATATCTGCAGCTGGTAAAGATAGTACTATAAGAAATGTAATGAGTGCTTTTAATCCACAAAGTTGTAAAGCTATTTCATTCAAGGCGCCAAATGAAGAGGAACTTTCGCATGATTATCTATGGCGCGTACATAGATTAGTGCCTGCGAAAGGCGAAATTACAATTTTTAATCGTTCTCATTATGAGGACGTTGTGGAAGTAAGAGTACGTAAATTGATATCAAAAACAATTTGGTCTAAAAGGTATACACAGATTAACGAATTTGAACACTTTTTATATGAAAATAATACCAAAATCATAAAATTCTTTTTGTATATTAGTAAAGACGTACAAAAGAAAAAATTAGAAGAAAGAATAAAAAATCCTTTAAAACAATGGAAAATTACAGAAAGCGATTTAACTGAACCCGCATATTATGATCGATATATTGAAGCATATGAAGAGGTTTTATGGAAATGCAGTACAGATTGGGCTCCATGGTATATAATTCCTGCCAATACAAAATGGTTTAGAAATTTTGTTGTAGCACAGATTATAACCAATACTCTTGAAAGTATGAAATTAGCTTTTCCAAAGCCAAATTTTGATATATCCAAGTATCTTCGACTGAAAAATAATATATGGAAATAGACATTAGTTATATAATTCTTAAATAAATTGATATTTTTTGGTCAATAGAGTTGAAATAGCCAAGTGTAGCACATCAAACACTATTATGTTATAAAGAGAGGTTATATATAACAAATTTCCTGATAAATCTCAGAGAATATATAAAATTGAATCTTTTTCAAATAATTATAAAGTTTGATTAAAACTAAACTGTATTCTTAATTTATATTTCTAGTATTATAATAATTATTGTACATTGACAAGATTACTCGATCTGGGATTACAACGTATCACAGAAATAATAATGAATATGGCAAATCTTTCTGAAATGTGTGTTATGAATGCTATTGAATCTTATGAAAACGGTATTGTTACAAAAAACGAAATATTTCAATGGTCTGAGAAACTTAAAATATTTCAATTGGAGGTATCTGATCTAGCAACAGAATTAATTTTTAGGTACCAACCTGTTGCAACAGATTTACGTTTTTTAAGATCATGTATGGAAATTGCTTATGGATTTTCTAGATTTGGCAGATATGCATATGATATTATTGAAGTACTAGAAACAATGGGCTCAGTTCATAAATGTAACAAATCTGTGGTCATGGAGACCTCAAATTTAGCAAGTGAAATGATAAGATTAAGTATAAATGCATTACAAAC
Organism: Nitrososphaeraceae archaeon; assembly: GCA_035630235.1. GTDB lineage: Archaea > Thermoproteota > Nitrososphaeria > Nitrososphaerales > Nitrososphaeraceae > TH1177. The sequence continues at coordinate 3,148 of DASQLB010000200.1, forward strand.
TAAAGAAAAAAATACTGTTTCAACATTATATAAAATGGATGATTCTGTAGATTCACTGTACAGAAAATATCTAAGAGATTTAATTACTCTAAAAGCAAACTCTAATGATCATCCTCTTAATGATCCACGATGTGCAATATCTGCATTATTGATAATGCGATATCTGGAGAGAATAGCAGATCATGCATGCTATATTGGAGATTCCGTATATTTCATAGTGACTGGACAATCTAGTCCGAGAAAATAAAATTTTGCATTCAACAACAACAAAGTATTTTGACCTATATTTGATATCTATTGATTTTATCATTTCTAACATGTTATACTTTTTGCTATGCAAAATTCTATTTTACATTTTTTAATAACAATCTAAGGAAAAAATCTTTTACAGCGACACTCACTGGAATGACATTGATCTAAATTAGAGTGATAATATTTTTCATGACCACAAGAACATAAATCAGGATAAACAGAGCAACTACTTTTTACGTTAGAATAAATATCATAATAGATATTTGTAAAAAATCTTTTTTTTAGTGACATGATGCATCATTTATGTTAAAATGGTCAATTATACTCACTTTATTAATATAAAATTTCCATACATGTATTTTTGCTTTCATTTTAAGTCACTATTTTTTAATATATACCATATAGTGTAAATAATAATTAAATATATTGTCATTACTCTATATAGCAAATAAGAAGGAATAATTCTACTATATAAAGAAATATAGAAAAATAGGTATTATTGTATGTATATGTATAGCATTATATTACTATAATTATATTTTACTATAATTATAAGAAATGAAAAACTATTTGTAATTATATTTTCGCTTAATAATATGGCTTACAATAAAGTATAATAGAAATTTAAAGAAATTGGTAAGTGACTATTATAAGTGAAGGTTTATTCTATCCTATACAAATTAGATCCGAAACAAGTAAATAATTACCATTCCTTTTCTTATTCTAGAACATTATAAAATTAAATATTTCATGATGTAAAAAAATTTAATCTAATAATGTGGTATAATATGTTTAAATAAGTTGTTTCTAACATGGGATTAAAATTACGGAATAAAAAATAAACAGTAATTTATAGAACTATTTTAAATAGTAATTGAAATCCATATGAAGGGAAACTTTGTGATGATTTCTTTTCCTTGTTAAGGCATAAACGGATAATAAAATATGAAGTTCCTTGGTCTTCTCGTATATCTAAATAGTTCATTTACTAAAAAATAATATAAATCAATGTATAATTTATTTTAGTGATTTGAAATAATGAACGTATTAGAAGTAGAATTTCCATTGAAAATAGAGGCTAAAACATCTAAATATAACGACAAGACAAATGTTATATATTCAGTTGCTGAATTACAACATAATTTTTGTATAAACAAAAAGGAAATAATAATGGAACAAATTAAAGCTTGTGAAAACTTGTCTAAATATACTATTAATCAAAGTGACAGTTTGGCTCTGGAAAGGGAAATTTCTGAATTAAAATCAGCTCTCGACATCTTGCATTAGCTATAAAAATATTTTAAATTATTTATTAATATAATATATTATATTGTAAATACATAGAATTAATTATGTTGTTGTTATTAAATACTTTAATAACATATCTTCCAGATCATAATACTAAAATTGTATTGAAATATAGTTCCATTCATTTAACTAAACAAACATTAGATTTATTATAATATTTATTTTCATATAGTCTATATTGAGTATAGTGGATAGATTAACGTAGTTTAGTACCATATAAAAGAATAGAGGAGTTGAATATTAAAAATGTCTAATAAACTAACCATTATTACACACAAAAACTATTATGACAAACACAATTGTAAATTTGCTTTTTGTGAATCATGTTATTGGGTTGCTACTATTTTGATAAACAAATTCAATATTAATCATTGTTATATTTGTAAAAAAAAGGATATTCATACGGAAACAATATTAATTTAGAAATAACCGATAAAATATAAAATTGTACTATCTCTGAATATGAATATAATAATAATGAAATAATAACAGTTTCTTTTTTCAATACACGTGGATATAGATAAATAAATTATTTATGCCAACAGTATTACTCGTTCTTTAAATAAGAAATAGACAATTTTACATTTAATAACCAATTTTTTTGATTGTAAAAATGAATGCTATACTAAAAACGAAAATATAGTTTTTATAATTCAATAAATCTTGAGAATTAATAGAAAAGTATTATTGTTCAGAAATATTGTATCTTATATATGTTTGACCTCAACCTTGTCATATAGAAATATTATATAGTATTCCATGATCACTATAGAAAAATATAATGTATATTGGAAAAATAAATAAGTTATCGTTTGAAAATAAAATTAAGCAATTCCATAGATAAAAGATTCTCTCCATAAAAAGTAATCCTATTTCTGATTCACTTTTTATGGAGAATACTATTTCTTTCAAGTTATTACAAGGGATTATCATTTACTGGATTGGTCAATAAGTATGGTTATTTGGTCTATATGTATAAATTAGTTAATTTTCCGATCTAAACTATAATCGTGATAGGTAAGAATTCAATAACTATGTTAATAATTGACAGACAAATTTTTTAATGAAAAGTATTCAAGATGATTTTCTTTCTTTATCTAGTTTTTGTATAGTCTTATGAATAGATTTTGTAACATCGTCTAATAGTTCTAACAAAGTCTTTTCTTTAGACTTTTCATTATCTCTACTTTCTATTTCACTATTATAATATTTCATCCAAGAGTATGTCCGTTGAATATTCTTAAATAATTCAAATGATAACAGTGAATGGTTACCTGATAGAATTATAGCATCCCACATATCTGTAAAAAAAGGTTTGTAATCTCTATATTGTAATGATTCTTCTATGAAATGTAACCTCTGTTCGAGATCGTCTTTAATAAATATGAAAAGATTATCTTTTGTCCTTTTATCATGCTGGCGTTGTGTTCTCTTGTATGTCCAATGTTCTAGATAGACTGTAAACCAAATTATTCCAGCAAGAAGTATCATTTCTACAAATAAATAATCCCATTCTATTACCAATATTTTTCACTTTTCTATAAATTTATTAAAAACAGATTTTATTTATCACTATCGATATTGGTATAACAATTATATTCTTTCATGTTTATCATGCTAACAATAATTATAAAAGTTATTTACTAAAAATAAGATTATATTTAATATTTTTAGACAATATTTATATCAATAATCAATTGACAAAGTTATTTTTCTTTTTTTAAATATTATCAACTTTATAAATGAGTTTCATATATTTTCATCTATATTCCCTCTTTTACTGTCTATGGAAAATATTTTGTAGACAGAAAATATTATTACTTTTGTTTAACGCATAGTTGATTAATATTTTTATATGGACTATAATATATCTACATAGATAATCATAATACCCATAGGAAATATTAATTAAATAAAATGGACTATATACTTGTACCTAAAGCTCGCCTTGCTTCATCCGGAGAAATCGTTCCACTCTTTTTCTTACTTTCTCCGGAATAAATCTAACATTTTAATTTTCATTACGCTAAATTTTTAGATTTTGAATTATGATATAAAATTATTCATCATTATCTTATGTTAAATATTATTGATGTATTTTTAAATTAAGTGAACTATATTCACCTGAATGTCCATAAATATTAACAACTATATAGTCTAAATATCAAAACATAATCACAATAAGAATACAAGTTTCATGATGACCAGGTTTTAAGGTTATAAGATTCAATGAATATATTATTATGCAAAATGATGGAATAGAAGAAGAAACTATTGTTGAATGGTGGGATAATACTCCATATGAATTAAAAATTCAGAAAGAAATAGAATCTTACGATAAAATTATGGAAGTACATCCTAAATATCCTTATATTTGGTATAAACTAGGATTAGCATATGATTCTATAGGATATAAGCAAAAGGCTAAAGAATATTTTCATAGAATGGAGAGCACAAAAGAATAAAATTATACAATTAATGAACCTAAGATAGGCTCTGTTAACTTAAGAGCCTATTAGAATTACTAATATAATAGATTTGGTAATCCAATACAAATTAGTTTTAATTGGAGCAATAAATCTGACAAAATTAAATAATTTTTAACATAGATTATAATTTTTTATTTTCTAATGATAGTTTTCATCAGAATCTCAT
>DASQLB010000201.1:0-3955 GCA_035630235.1 Nitrososphaeraceae archaeon
CTCTTGAGACGATAAATTATAATTTTGAGCAATAAGAGAAACAGCAGTTTCATTAGAGATAGATAGATAATTAATTGAAGACCTAGTCAAGGCATCCATCAAACCTAAATAGACCAAATAAGTAGCTACGACTCCAACTGCAAGTGATAATAAAACTCGTTTTATCATATGTAAAATTACTATTTTTATCAATTTATTTTAATTGTTTAATACATTTAATAATACAATTTTTTCATATTTCATTATTGATAAATATAGATGAAAAACTCCACGCATTAGGTTTTGATTTACCGCCCTCCCCCAAGTCTGTCGGGTCATATATACCCTTGGTTGAAATTAATGGTATAATATTCATTTCAGGACAAATTCCTTTAGATACGTTTTCAAAACCCGTAACTGTAAAATATAAAGGAAAAATAGGAAAAGATTCAACACTTCAACAAGGGCAAGACGCTGCTATACTTTGTACTCTTAATACTCTTGCACTGTTGAAAGAACATCTAGGAAGCCTTGAACAGATTAAGCAAATAGTAAAGTTATCTGCTTACATAAATTGTATAGAGACTTTTTCAGATCACCCAACCGTCGTTAATTCGGCATCAAATCTTTTAGAAAAATTATTCGGAGAAAAAGGGAAACATACACGCATAGTTATCGGAGTTCAAAGTCTCCCTTTAGGAAGCACAATAGAAATTGATTATATTGTTTCGATTTGACTCTTATTCTCATATTAAATGAATCTAAGACCGATATAAATATAATAAAAGAAATTCTTATATAGCCTTTTGGAAGAATTGGAGTATATTTTAAAATGTACAGACAATTGACGAAAACTTGGATTAAAATGTGGAAAACAAATAGCGAAGAGTTAAAATCTCGAGCAATTGGATGGAGAAAAGAACTTTCGGTTCATAGAATAAATAAACCTAGCAGAATAGATAGAGCAAGAAGGTTAGGGTACAAAGCTAAGCAGGGTATTATAATTATTAGGGCACGAGTGGGACGAGGAGGAATGAGAAAGCAGCGACCAGTTGCAGGTAGAAGACCCAAACACAGTGGTGTTGTTCATATTAAACAAGCAACAAACATGAGATTAGTAGCTGAAAGGAGAGTTAATGAAAAATATCCGAATATGGAAATAATGGGCTCGTATTTTCTGTATAAAGATGGTAAACATTCATGGTATGAAATAATATTAGCCGATCCAAGTCATCCTTCAATATATAAAGATAAGGAGATGCGTGGAAAACTAAAATCTTTAATGTGAATTGAAGCAAAAAGATAAAGCATCACGATGTTGCTATATCTCTAGTTTTTTTGATCACGGAATATAATTCATTTTTATCTATGTCCTTGTCTATAGTCATATAATAAACTAACTCATCAACATAAAGACTAAGAATATCTACGTTTTCATTAGATATAAAAATGAATTCAGTTTCTCCTATAGATTTTTCATAGCTCTTTCTGATATTATAAATCATAGAATGAACAAACAACTCATTTCTCATTTCTTCTGTTTTTAACAAAGGAATTATACCAATTCTCAGTTGGCCTGCTATTGTTCTACCAAATTTATTTGTTATACCAACATACCGGATTTTAGGTGACACTTCAAGTATTTTCTTACAGTTTGTTTTATATTGTGCATTTAATTTGGTTAGATTCTCAGTCATAATATAGATTACTATGCACGATATAAATTAGTTTTTTGAAAGATACAATCTAAATAAAATTTGAATTGATTATTCCCTATTTTTTGTTATTGACGAGATATATTCAAGAGTTCGGATGGCATCTAACTCTTTTAGACTCAATTTATTATCAACAATATAATCATTAAATCTAGAAATATATTTTTCTTTTGAAGGATAGAGTTGAAGAGATTTCCTGATTATGTTCTCATAACTACGGAAAGGAAAATAGATTCTTTTAGCTAACTTCACCATGATATCCTTTGTTTCCTTATCGATTATTCCTTTTTTCCAGCCTAAAAAAATATTATATCTAATATCAATCATTGCTTCAGAAAGAAGATTATATTCTGAATCAAATGTTACTGCGATTTCATCATCAGAATTAATTAAGTTTTTTTTAAATAGTTCAAAGATTTTCCCAATTCCTTTCATTCCAAATTTTTCTAATTCTACTGCGCGTAATGCTCCTATACTGGAAGCACCATATACCTTGAAGTTTTTATTATTTACTACTTGAAATACTTCAATTGGAGTTGGTGGGTATTCCTGAAGAAAAACTCCATCTATTAGAACTATGTCCCTTTTATCTCTTAAGAGACTCAAATTTATAAAGTCCCCCTTCCTAGCAGGTGGTTTAAAGTCTGCGTTAATAATTTTTTTGGCTTTGTTTATCTCTAGAGATGGTCCCAAAAAAATAATTGGCAAATTCATTTATAGCTTCTCCTAGCCCTAAAACCCATAACGGACTTTGAAATTTTAAATGTTTCAAGACCAGGGACTATAGCCCTGACAACTGGAATTTTGATTTTTGGGTTTGTTAAATTTACTATTATTGCCTTATTCAATTTTATCTCTTTAAATAGTTTTATAATGAGATTAATATCGTCCAAAATATCATCATTCTGATAAGTAATTAGATCAGCAAAATTAATTGACTTTTGTGAAGACATAAATTGCCAAGAATTTTTATCATCTGTATTATTATGATTGTATTTTATTTTTCTCAAGTCGTCTCTTGCTCCTTGGATATTTGCTGCTCTTGTTTGTGAAACTTCAGTTATAGCTCTTAATAATGCAATTCTTTTATCTGGGTGAGTACCATGTCCTTCAGCCAAATAACCATAGTCATGAGATATCCACTCTACAGAAGCAACATTAAAAGTTGGAATTTTAATATCTGTAGTAACATCCTTAATAATCAAGTCTATATTAAATTTTTTAAATTTCTTGATTAACTGAGTTATTGGATTGTAATCTTCTAAAGAAATTAAAACATCAGGATATATAGAATTATCATCCTTAAATTGTTCTTTGGAAAATGAATTTATTTTATATCCTTTTATTTGTAATTTATTATTTATGCTATACAAAATATGGAATGGGATTGCACTTGCACGTAATTGAGCTAAACTTATTGCGTCTCTTTCAATGACCTCGCAAAGTGCATGACAAACCGCTTCTTCAAAAACGTTACCTGATGCTAACCCATTTGTATGGTGAAATGCAAAAGGGTTAACAGAAGGTGGGTTTGGGGTAAATCGAAACAATGCTAATGCAGCAGGTACTAAGATATTCACCTTATTAATAATATCATATCCTTCTACATAATCCATTAACATATCATTTTGAAAATCAAAGGTAAGAGGTTCTACAACCTCGTCTGGATGTAGAACATTATAGGATCGTTTTAATTTATTAAAAGTTCCAGTTATTAATTTTTTAGGATAGTAAGTAGGTAAGGAAGAATAACGTTCAATGCTTTCCATAATTGCACTGACCTTTGCATGTTGTTTAGTTGGACCCTTTCCACTATATACCCATATGTAATCTTCGGTCCCAGGTAAAACACATGAGTAATTAGGTATGTATAATTTATCCATATAAGTAATATCAGAAATTCTAGTAATACCAATTTTTTTACTTATGTGTGAGACACGATGAAGAGTTTCCTCCACTGGTATTACTCTAGATGTTCCATTCAATGTCCATTTCTTTTGACTTCGAAATATCAATACCAAAAAAAATATTCATTAAAGTTCTTATCAAGTTTACTAATTTAACATTAGAATTATATATGACTTCTCCTTTTTTTTTTCTATCTTGATTTCGCGACAGAAAGAAGCAGAAATAATAAGTGACATTCTGCTCAGGGCTGCAAGCGAACCTGAATTTAGGAATTTACTTATAAAGAATCCAGCAGATGTACTTGAAAAATATAATATATCAAATGAAGCGAAATATATTATTAAGAAAAGCAT
>DASQLB010000202.1:0-3127 GCA_035630235.1 Nitrososphaeraceae archaeon
CCAGGAGGATCCATTGGTCCCCAGACACTAATACCTTTAAATTTGCCAGCTTTTTGTCTTTTAGATTTAAAAGAGGTATCGATAGGACCATCAACTTTGGAATGACCTGTTCCACTTCCTGTAAGCGAGATAGATGTTTCAGAATTTCCAGAAGTCATAGTGGTTGCGGAGGGGATATTGGGAATATTTGGAGAAGGTCTGGTTTGGTTTATGGAAGATGAAGCAATTTCTTGAGAAGAAATTGATGCCCCTGCTGGAAGAGGTGGAGGATTTACATTTCTTGTTATTGGATTAAGAGCCAAGGGAGTTAGTTGAGTCAGTTTATCAACCGCTTTTTCTAGTGATAATTTCTCTGTTTTTTGGTAGTATGCAATTAACTTGTCTCCAATTGAAGTATTTCTTATGATTGTATCAATCACCATTTTTGCATTGATATCTGCTTTTTGTCTATAATTCTTAATCCGATAGGAATCACCAAATTTTTCAATAGGTTTAATTTGATAAATTAAATCAATAACTTCCCCTGTTACAATTTCAACTGTTATATCGAGGGAAATAGATAATAAAATAGCTAACGAACTATCTGTTTCTTGTTCCTTCCAAGTGTGGGTTACATAAATACGATCAGCATATCTATCTAATTTAAATCCTGTTTTCTTTAACTCATTCAAGATATTGTTGATCGTTGATTCCTCTGTCAAATTTACCGGCAATCTAAAAATACCTAATTTATATCCATGAAGAGGATATACACCTCGTTTAGAAATTTCAGAAAGCATTACCCATACTCTATCTTTTAAGAACACTGACATATTTTTGTTATAACTTGAAAAACCTAAAAGCGTTTCGATTTATTAATCTATCAATGTTAATTCTCGAACGAAAATGGGTATTATGAAAATATCGATAAAAAAAGTTAATGGTATTCACTGACCTATAACTAATACATGATGTAATTTATGCAATAAGTACCAATAAATTTTTTAAATAATAATTTTAGCTATAATTATTAATTATTATTGAAGCTATGTTTCTCGTTTTAACATAATTTGATTCATTCTCAATTGGAGTTTTTTTTTATGTATTTCTTATTTCTACATCAGCCAAAATTCTTCTAGTTGTAAATATGGAATATCAGTAATAGAGTCGTTAATAACTAAATTAGGAAGTTTTATCTATTAAAGGCTAACAAACAACTTAATTAAATATGTTCATGTCATTTTCGTTGAGTCTGAAAATATCTATATATGTCTATAATATGTCTTTAATATTAGAATATATAAAAAAACTCAATGAAACTCTACAATTACTCTACTACAATATTTTAAATTGTGTAAAAAAAATCATAAAAATTTAATTTTTGTTTGCTATGAACCCTTAATTATTAATTAGTTAATTTATATTTAATTTTACTATTTTGTTACTAAGTGAGGAATATTTAATATTTTGATAATTTTACGTTTATCATCATGTTAAGATTCTAATATTTATTCTGTTAACATTTTTCGATTTCGTAATTTCCAACTGACGATTTAAGATGTATAATAATCTTCTCTCTATTTTAAAGAATATCCTAATTGGTAAAAATATATAGATTAACTAACAATAATTAAACACTTAAATTATCAGAAAATCAGGTTTTGATTAAAGGGCCGGTAGTTTAGCCTGGTAGAATACCTGCCTTGCATGCCATCTCCGCAGAGGAAACGTAGGTGGTCGTGGGTTCAAATCCCACCCGGTCCATACACTATTATACTGAATTCGATTTTTCTATTAATTTTTGAATAATTTTTTCTGCTATTACATTGGAAGCTAAATCTTGTGATTCTTTAGTTTGAGCAGCTATATGTGGAGTACATATAATATTTGGTAAGAGTATTAATTTTTTATTAATAGGTGGTTCGATTTCAAAAACATCCAGTGCTGCTCCAGCAATTTTTTTTGTTACTAAAGCTGAGTATAATGCGTTTTCGTCAACTATTTCTCCTCTTGATGAATTTATAAAAAAAGCTGTTGGTTTCATATTTGAAAAAGTAGATTCATTAAACATATGCTTAGTATCAGGCGAAGAGGGTACATGACAAGAAATAAAATCTGAACTCGCAACTAGCGTATTAAAATCAGTTGTTATCATTCCTACTTCATGTAAAAAGTCTTGTTTAATCGGTACTGTATCATAACCTATAATATTCATACGTAATGATCTCGCAATTCTTGCTAAATTTCTTCCAATATTTCCAACACCTACAATTCCTAAATATTTCCCCCTCAATTCAATGCCGTTTAGTTCCTTTTTCATCCAAATTCCTTTTTTCATTTCACTATCAGCTAAAGTTAAATTTCTTGCTAATGAAAGCATTAATCCCATAACTAATTCAGCAACGGCATTAATTGCAGACTCAGGGGAGTTTACTACCTCGATATTATTTTGTAATGCAGATCCAATGTCTATATTGTCAAGTCCTACTCCTACTCGAGCTATTATCCTAGCATTTTTTGCTTTTGAAATAACTTCATTAGTAATCTTGGTTCTACTTCTGACTACAATTACCTCATAATTTCCAACTTCTGAGATTAACTCGGAATTAGTTATAGATGGTTTTTCCACGACATTTAGACCAGCTTTTTTTAAAATTGTTATTCCTATTTTTGAAATAGGATCACAAACCAAAACATTTCCTGTTATGTGCATGGATAAATTTTTTTAAATACAAATATAATTATTACTTCTTTATGTAGAATATAAAAAATAAAATATCTATAATAAAGATTTTTACCTGGTAGATATAATTTCGCCTCGCAGATGATCAACGTAATAAGTTTTGTTTAATGTAGGAAAGTTAATTTCCCATCCAAAATGATTCCCAGTACTAAGAGTAGGAGAAGTTTTTCCTACATAAGTGCCTATTAAGTTTGTATCTTTTTTGGATTCATAGACATCCCCATTTCCCTTAATATATACATATTTAGAATTTATATTATTGAGCTCTTGAGACGATAAATTATAATTTTGAGCAATAAGAGAAACAGCAGTTTCATTAGAGATAGATAGATAATTAATTGAAGACCTAGTCAAGGCATCCATCAAACCTAAATAGACCAAATAAGTAGCTACGACTCCAACTGC
>DASQLB010000203.1:0-2434 GCA_035630235.1 Nitrososphaeraceae archaeon
GTTCCTTATTTGGCTGTTAATTCATTTTCTTAAATCGCGTTTATTTCATGTCTACTCCTAATATTCCAGCATCTCCCCAATTTTCTTTAGAAACTTCATAAATTAAAATTCTCATATTTTCCTCTTTTGAATTTAAAATGCGAGCTGTTTCTTTTGTCAAGACCCTTACTAATTCTCTTTTTTGTTCGAGAGTTCTACCTTCGCTCATTGTTATTTGAATTACGGGCATGTTACTAGTGATTAAAAACCTTATAAATCAATTTTATGAATGTTTTTATATTTTTGAATCAGAATAAAACAAGATTGAGATAGAAAATACTTTCATAACAGTTTTATTATAACATCAACTTTTAATATTGAATTGAAAAAAATTAATGTTATAGAGTTTACTTCTATTTTTATTATAGCCATTTTTGTTATTTCATTTTCTATTGTTGATCAGTTATTACAAGTTTTTGCTCATAGTTTTACTTCTGATGATTCATCTTATTTTCTAGGTTTAGATAAACGAACTAAAGTAGAATTGGAACTCGCTGAGAAAAACTATCCTCTAAACATTACTCTATCTATGGACCATTCCGATAATGCTGCAAGACTAGTGTATGATATTTATTATGCTGACGACGACATTGTGGAAGACAAGGATTTTATCAAAAGATACAACAAGGAAATTTCCTCTTCTAATTCAACAACCTACGCACTAGTTGTCGCTGATCTTTTAGATGAAGTATTAAGGGGGTATGCTGACGCATTAGTAATCGACACAGATCTCACAAATATGTCTAATTTAGTCCTCTTAGATGAATTGAAAAATATAACAAAACAACCTGAATTGATGAGTATCTCTTCAAATAATTCTGATAATGAGGGATCGGTGGCAGAGCATTCCAAACTCCTCTCAACAAATAATTCAATATTTAATTATGCGGATTATGAAACAGCAAAGGCATTGTTAGTTGAGATCAAAAATATATTTGAAAATCATCTAAAATCATCATCCAATAATGCTACCAGTCAATCTATAATTCCCATTTCAAAACTAGAAAAGGATCTTGAGAAACTAACCAATATAATTCATCATAACAATGGTTCACCGGCAGAAGTGATGGAATTGGTTCATTTACAAATACATCCATCTTTACAGAAAGGATTCGGATTACAAACGAAAATGAACATGAATGGACAAATGAACATGAATGATGATAAAAATTAAATATATTTTAAGAATATAGTCATTATATCGAAATTAATATATAATTTTTGTTTCCTTGCAAAATAATAATTATAATTAATTTGATAATTATCTAAAACTAAATACAAAAGGTTTTTTAGCAATTATTTTGATATTAAGGAAGATTTATCTTTAGACAATTTTTATCATATTAATTACTATTGATAAGACAATCATGGATAGTTTTTTTATTTGCATTTATTTTATCATTTGAATCAATTCTAATTGAATACCTCACACTATTATTAGGGATTTCTCCATTAGCTATATCTGCATTTAGTATAGCTATATCCGGTACTCTGTTATTATTAATCTTAAAGTTTGTCTATAAGAGACAAATACCTCCATTTTCTTCATTTAAAGATTTTGTTCCTGCTTCTATTTTTCTCTCTGCTGGGGTATTTACATGGTACGATGCAGTAAGTAGAGTTGGCGCTTCAAAAGAAAGTCTACTGGCAGGACCAATCGAAATTATAGTCGTTTTATTCTTAGCACGAATCTTCCTTTACGAAAAATTAAATAGAAAACAATTGTCTGGAGTTGGTATAGCATTAGTAGGATTTATAATTGTACTATTAAGTGATCATAATATTAGTAATAATGGAATTATAAATGTTACCATAATTGAAGTTGAAACACTAAATTTTTCTATTACATTTGGTGATATCGAGGCAATTATTTCAGCAATATCTTTTGCATTAGCAGTATTTTTTTTAGCTAAATTATCAAAGAAATATTCACCATTAGAAATTTCAGGAATGTGTCTGTTATTATCTGGATTAATTTTAATTATTGTAATGCTTATCTTTACACCTGAAATGTCAGTTAATTTGTTTATGTCATATTGGTATATATTTATAATATTTTCTCTGTTACCATTATTTGGTACTATATGTTATGTAGAAGGGATAAAAAGAATAGGAGCTTCCTTAACAGCTACAATTGCATCTTCTAGAATTATTTTAACATTAATTATTCAAATATTACTAACTCATATCGGAATCAGAAATACCCTACCTGATAATGTATTGTTAGCATTAATAGGAGGTATACTAGGTATCACTGGAATCATTATCATACATATGCATTTTTATTTTTCAAAACATACTAATTAATTTTTAACTGCAGTTATTTCGTAACTTGAACAGTATCATTCAGCAATTTTTTATATTATTTGTAATATATATTTGAAATGATATTGTT
>DASQLB010000204.1:0-2650 GCA_035630235.1 Nitrososphaeraceae archaeon
AAAAAGCACTAGTTCTATTAGGAATTCCTGGTATCGTTAGCACTAAGACAGCTGCTCAATGTTTTTTTATCAACTATCTCTTCTCTACTTGTTAATATTGTAATTCGAAATATATTACCTTAAATTAAGCAAATAAATTGATAAAATCTAGATAAATATGACTACTCACTAGTCATTAATACATGGGTTTATATAGCTTAGTAACGTATATATAAACATGTCAGCAAAAGAAAATACAACTAAATTTAACAATGATAACAATAATTTCAATGAAAGAACAAATAACACCTTAAATCAACAACAAGATGCAATAAACAAGACACTAGATAACACACTAAATAATGTAAAAAGAACAACTGATGAAGCTACACGAGAGATTCCACGATATACACAACGTATTGCTGAATATCAAGAAAAAACTATTCAAACCGTAAGAGATATTGCCTCTGACTATATCGAAGCACAGAAACAAGTAATAGGCTCTTTTCAATCACAAGTAGATGGAAATAGTAGTAATGGTGTATGGGACTTTTATAATCCACAAAAAATCGCAGAGAATTATGCAGTAATGGTAAATAACTTTACAAGTTACCTATTAAATACTGCAAATCTAGTAAATAATGCTCTAGCATCCAATATGAGAGTATATAATACAGCACTAGAACAAACACGTGATAATTTAAAGGCTTGTGCAAAAACAAATACCAATTACATACAAACAGTATCAGGTAATAGCCAAAACAGAGACGGAAATACTAGCAACTACAACAACGAAAGACCAACTAGGTATTAATTTTAACCTAGTATACAATCTGAAATTTTGAATTATCGTATCTAATCAATCTATTTTATTTTATTTTATAAATCGATAACAGACACTTATTATGATAATTAAAATGAATATTAATTACAGAACATAGAATGAGAATTTCTAAAACTAATAAATATTATTTGCTTGTTATGATCATACAATAATACTCGTCTCAAGTCTAGTCATTGGTAATTGTTACAGTCTGGACTTACTCTTGTGTGTTCACACTAAATCTCAGCCTTTAATAATGTTCAGACTATGACAATTAATATAATTATAGGTAGAGTTATTTTCTTGAATGTTTTACATTCAGTAATTTCAAAACCCACTAACTCATCTATTTTCCCTAGCTGTTTCTCTAGATATTAACATTAGAACTTTATCACCGATATTTTCAGGACTCATAGGTTTAAGACCAAATTCATCAGCACCATATCCTAATATCCTTGTTTTATCAGAATCCTCGTCAGCAATAACAAGAACCTTTGTATTATTATTGATTTTTTTTATATTAATTATTAATGTTAGATTTCTATCAGAGGCGATATCGCCACCCATCATTATCACATCAACTTTTCCTTCCAATTGACTCATTTTTTCTAAACAGTCTTTACCATTGGTAAATTTATAAGACTCGCATCCCTTTAGCCATAACAAGCCATTTAACACCAAGTTAGCATCTTCATGTTCCTGAACGATAAAGACTCTAGGTTTAGCAATAGCCATACTATGGATATCTTATACGGTTACTATATAAAAAATAAATGCAAGATTATAATAAAACAACAACAATTACACTAGAATTATCATCAAACTAGGTCATTTTGTCTCTCTAATCCTTTACTTTTAGAAATTAATAAAATCAATTTATCAGTTATATCTATGGGACTTAGAGGTGTTAAAGAAATCTCATCAGCACCATATTCATACATTTTAGTTTCATCTGATTCTCCGTCTACAAGAACCAAAATTTTAGCATTAGGATTTATTCTTTTCATATTAACTATTAGCATTAGGTCATTATTCAATGCTGTTTCTTGGTTTATTACTAGAGCATCAACATTTCCGTCTATTTCTCTAACTCTTTTCAAACATTCTTTTCCATCTGTAAATTTGGCAGGTTGAAATCCTTTCAACCAAAACGTGCCTGCCAAAAGGGTATTAACATCTTCATTATTATGAACTATGAATACAGTGGGCTTTTGAACTAACAATGAAACACATTGTCTCATAAACTATTAAACGATTTTACAGAAAGCAATATTATTAGTGTAAAGTGAATGAAGAAAAAAAGTCAAAAGAAAAAAAGAAATAGATGACATAAAAGACGGTATTATTCATGACTATTATAGTGTATTGAAGAAAACGGTATTAATTTAGTCTTAATATCTAATTAGTAACATAATTATTGATTTACATATCATATAAAAGCCACCTGAATCAATTATCGCGATAGGCTGGACCTACATGTTAAGTCAATAACAACTTATTAATAGTCGATAAAAAATTGTCAAATTAATATATATTATAATGAGCAAATATTTACACATAATTTGTAAACAACTATCCGTAGACATACACCTACTACTCTATTATTGTAATTGCTCCGAACTAATAGTAGAGTAGTAGGCTTGGGTTATACAATAAATAACAACAAACAAGAATTGTCTCAAATTATTAAATAGTATCATAACAATATAAAAATACTCTAAACAATCAACAACCAGTAGAATGTATCCTATCAAATTCCATCCCATAGCCTTTTTCCAGATTATTTGACAGCGATAAAACAAGAGGAAGGCTATGCTCTGCTATAATAACTAAATCCTCTCCAACTGT
>DASQLB010000205.1:0-3767 GCA_035630235.1 Nitrososphaeraceae archaeon
AGATACAACTTACAAAAATATCAGTATTTATCTAACAATTAATCAAGTGGGATCAAGCCTATTTAAAGAGCAAGAGTACAATTTTATTGTTAACGTAAATATGTTACTAATAAGAAAATTTTTGAAACGAAATTACAGAGTTAAGATGTTTGTAAGTAAGCTTAACAATGAAAATGATTATGATGATGATGAAAATAACATAATAAACGATAACAACAATAATTCAATTTTAATTTCTAATATTCCAAGGTCTAATGATGATGATCAAAAATCTATCGCTACGGTAGAACAAGATGGAGATCTAATATTGTTTAAATCTCTAGACAGTTGCAAAATTTGTAATTTAATGATTATTGTCAAATCTAATAAAACCTCTTTTTATATAAAATTTTTTAAAAAACACTTGATAACAACTGAAATTGTTAAGATTTCTGCAGAGAGCAATACTATCACCACAAAAGAGAATAATAAAAATAGTTCTGTTATGTTCACAGGGTCAAAGTACAAAAAATATTTTTTAGAGGGTGTACAAATTGAACCAAGGCTATTTTGGAAATCCAATTCAGGTAAACTTGTATATGGAAATTTAGGACAGTCTCTAATTTATTATACTCCAGGTGAAGACGATTTGTCACAATCTCCATTGACAATAAATTTGTATTTTCAATACGATCATAATCTAGAAGATTTAGAACAAGCGACCCTTTTAGATAGTAAAAAGTTTTGGATATTAAGACAACCTCCTTTAATGGGAGGATAAATAAGTATAGTATTCT
Organism: Nitrososphaeraceae archaeon; assembly: GCA_035630235.1. Taxonomy (GTDB): domain Archaea; phylum Thermoproteota; class Nitrososphaeria; order Nitrososphaerales; family Nitrososphaeraceae; genus TH1177. The sequence continues at coordinate 777 of DASQLB010000205.1, forward strand.
TGAGTATTATTTATAGAGCAGTATTAAATATAGAGATCTAAAAAATATACATTATTTTTTGATTTTTTATTCATTTTTTCCTTGATGTTCGATAATTTTATTTATAAAATTACTTTATATTTGGTAGTACTCTGTCAAAAATAACAATATTCCTAAACTATACATATTTTGTTATTAAATATTGTATGTATATTATCATTACTAGTAGTTTTTTTTATTAATTGAAAAAAGCAGTTATTAAACAATCATCCTAAGCATTTGAGAATAGAAATGTGAGAGTACAAAAATTTACCTCATATTTCTAAATATTATATAGTTCTATTCATATTGTTTGTTTTGCAGTACGCATTGGTATTGATACTTTTTATTGTAACAATATGATATTTTATATCCCTTCTTCGTAATTATTATTGTAGGTATGACACAACAACAAGAATGTATTTTTTGTAAAATTGTACTAAAAAAAATAAAAACAAATATAATTATTGAAAATGACAAGGCAATGGCTTTTCTAGATGCATATCCATTATCCAAGGGCCATACTCTCGTAATACCCAAAGATCATTATTCAAAAATTCAAGATTTAGACGAAAATTCATCGCAATCCTTGTTCAATATATTATGGAAAATAACTAACCCAATTGAGAAGGCCATGGGTGTTAATAGTTCAACTATAGCAATCCACAATGGAAAAGAAGCAGGACAAGAAATCCCTCATGTTCATATTCATGTAATTCCAAGAGAGACCGGTGATGGTGCAGGACCAGTTCATTCGATGTTTAAGAATAAACCAAATATCAGTAGTTTTGATATGTCTTCTATAGCTGAAGAAATAACAAAAGCTTTAACATGATTATTTCACATTTTTTTATTTGCAAGGTTTTACAATTCCCCCCCATAAAAAGACAATACAGTTTACATATTAAAATTAAAGAAGCAAACAACATCTGCTACCATTAATCATATTTGTAATTATTTTATATACCATTAATATTATTACATCATTCAATTTTAAATCTAATATTGTAGAAATTAATATGGTTTGCTTTAAAGCAAAAAAAATTTTTTAATTTTTATATAGGTAAAAATCAATAATCTTTATTGAATAATGATAAATCAAAAATATTTCAAAACATCAAAGATAAAATTATAGATCTAGATGAATTTGTTTTTCTTACCGGAGCTGGAATTTCCCAAGAAAGTGGAATACCTACCTTTCGTGGTCCTGAAGGGCTATGGAGAAAATATGATCCTATGGTAGTTGCCTCTATTTCTGGGTTTTATGAAAATCCAAAATTGGTTTGGGAATTCTATAAAGATAGACAAGATTTAATATGTCATTGCAATCCTAATCATGGTCATAGAGCTATAGCAGAATTTCAAAAAATAAAAAATTCGTACGTGCTAACTCAAAATATTGATGGATTACATAAAAAAGCAGGTACTAAAAATATTGTAGAGTTGCACGGTAACATTTTAAGAATAAAATGTACAGAATGTGAATTTCAAGAAACAATTGAACAGGAAATAGATCAACCTTTACCACCAGTCTGTAACATCTGTAAAAATATCTTAAGACCATCTATTATTTTATTTGGAGAACCACTCAATCCACACACATGGGAAGAAGCTGAAAGATTATCAAGTGACTGTGATGTAATGTTTATAGTAGGAACATCGTTGAACGTAGGACCTGTTAATCAATTACCACTTTATGCTAAAAGAAATGGAGCTATTTTGGTTGAGGTTAATCCTGAACCTACTACTGTCTTTAATGGAATCATGGATTATTCAATTGAAGGCAGTGCAACAGAAATATTACCACAGTTATTGCAATTAGAAAAATAGGTTTAAAATAATAAATATTTTTGTATAATTAATTAATTCTAAATGAGAATTAGTATATAACATGCTAATAAAAGCAATTCTTTATTTGTGTATATTTTAATTATTAACTATACCAATCATGACTACTCAATTAATTGATGAAATTATAATGTCAAATGATAAAATTATTCGTTTAATAAAAGGAGATATAACTGATCAAAATGTTGATGTTGTAGTCAATCCTGCTAACTCTTATTTAAAACACGGTGGAGGTGTTGCTGGTGCTATTCTTAGAAAAGGAGGCAAGATAATTCAAACCGAAAGTGATAAAATAGGTTTTGTTCCAGTTGGTTCATCTGTAATCACAACATCGGGGAAGTTACCATGTGAGGCTATAATTCATACGGTCGGTCCAAAGATGGGTGAAGGCAATGAAGATTTCAAACTTTCCAAATCAATTCATAGTTCTCTTTCTCTAGCTTCAGACAATAGTTATAAAAGTATTTCAATTCCTGCAATAAGTTCAGGAATATTTGGTTTTCCTAAAGATAGATGTGCTAATATTCTTTTAGATGAATCTATCAAGTTTTTGAAAAATAATAATACAACTCTTCAAACAATAGAATTTTGTATAATAGATGATGAAACACTTTTTCATTTTAAAACGGAATTTACAAAACTAAAGAAAAATTTTTCGCTCCTCAATAATTTTAGATACTAATATGTATATAATATATACACCTATTAGAAATATTCCTTATTATAAAGATAGTAAGGAACTTTAGATGGAAGAGGAGGAAATATGTCTCCAATAGAATTTTCACTTCAAGTTATACTAGTGTCTACTTCTGGAGTCTTGTCTCCTGGTCCTTTATTTTTTATTAATATTCTATACGGAAGTAAATACGGATCTTTTGTAGGGTTAAAAATAGCATCAGGACATGCTATAGTAGAATTTCCTTTAATCATAGCCCTCTCATATGGTCTCTATTCTTTTTCTTATACTTTGCATGTATCAGATATAATATTCAAATTCATAGGATTAACGGGAGGGATTTTTCTAATATTATTTTCAATTTTACAAATTATTTCCATTCTCAAAGATAAATCTACCAATTCTCAAGCAATCACAAATCCTAAATTCAATATTAAAAATCCAATTCT
>DASQLB010000206.1:0-3012 GCA_035630235.1 Nitrososphaeraceae archaeon
TATTCCAGCAGTCAAAAATATCATATTAAATGACTCCTTTGATGGAAATAAACCATCAATACCTTCTATAATAGATTGATTCATTTGAATATAGATTCCAGATAATGCTGGGCCTATTGCCATACCTAAGAAAAATAATAAAGCTCCTACTCCTACTGATATACCTGTATATTCTTTTGGTGAAGAAGATACCAAAATATTCCATCCAACAATATTAGTTAATGATAAACCTACAGCCATTAGTGCCAGATTAGCAGACACTTCTATTTCTGTAGAATGAAAAATAAATAGACCAGATGTGCCGATTACCACAAAAATTCCTCCTATGATTGCAGGTTTTACATTTCCAAATCTATTGATAATAAATGAGCTTATTGTAGCAAATACTAAGAAGGTTATCATAAACGGTAATTGTACATTTCCTGCAGCTATGGCATCACCGCCAAACCCTATTGGTTGAGGTGTTCTTACTAATTGTACTATTGTTGGATATATTAAAAACATTGTAATTCCTGTTAGAATCAATAGAATATAGGAAGGAAGAATTATTTTATGTTTAATCATTGTCAAATCAATTAACGGAAATTTTGTCTTTTTCTCTATTGCAATAAATATTCCCAAAGATAAAGAGGATATACCAAAAGATGATAGAACTAATGCAGAATTTGAGATACCTCCTGTTTCCAATAAAGTCAACCCTATCAAGAATGTTGTAATTGTTATAGAAAGAAATATGCCTCCTTTTATGTCTACTTTGTTATTTTTCTGATCTTTATCTATAGTATCAATGCTTTTTACTGATTGTTGTGGTGATTTTCTTGAAGGAACAAACGTTGCTATTATTGTTGTTACTATTGCTGCTACAGGTGCTATCAAAAAGAATGTAGCATGCCAACCAAAAGATTGTATAATGCTAGCACCAAATAATAAACCTAAGACTGAACCAGCTGAATATGCTGAACTAAATACTCCTATTGCAATTGAAAGTTTTTCTACAGGAAAGACATCTCGTAAGATACTGAATGCTACAGGAACAGCTGCTAACCCAACACCTTGAACAATTCTCGAAATTAGCAGCGTTGAAATACTATTTGTAAATCCTCCTGCAATAATACCCACAGTATAAAGTATAAGTAGTGCCAATAGAACTTTCTTTTTTCCATATATGTCTGATAATCTTCCACTTATAGGAGTCATCACTGCTGCAACTATTAAATAGGCACTAAATACCCATATTGCAGTATTATAAGGTATATTAAAATCCTTCATTATCTCAGGTATTGCTGGAAGTAACATTGTTTCTGAAAACATTACTGCTAAAAGAGTACTACTAAGAATAGATAAAATGAACCAAGATGATGTTTTATTTTTAGTCTGGGATAATAGTACAGACTTGGAAGCAATAAAACTATTTAATTTAAGTTTCATATTTTTATGTTCATCTATCATATTGGATATACGATATATTATAAGATTATTTATATGTATCGGTCATCCAATATTAATATGGTTACGAACTTGATATAGGTAATATTTATGTATTTTAATAATTTATATAATTTGTAAACCTACATATTTTATTCACATTGATTTTGTACCATATATAGTACCTTGTGTTATCTACTATCGTTAGGTAAGTATATAAGAGGATGAATACAAATAAGATTCAATATCTCTGGTTTAAAAACGATCTAATCATAAGATAATAACTGGAATTTAAATTTAATTATAAAAGGGAAACATTTTAGAAGATTTATATCCCATTTCGCTTCTTTTACTATTCAGATAATTTTCTATCTGATACTTCATTGTAACCAGTAAGGTCCACTTCAACAAATATAGTTTCATTTTTCTTTGCAGTTGCAATCCAATTCTTTAATTCTTGTTCCCAATCTATTCTATTCTTGTCAATTAGTTGATCAAAAGCATCAACAAATCTTGTATAAAATTCATCTGCTTTCGTCATTGCTCTAAAATTCTCATCTTCTTTTAGTCCAATAGCAAATTCATTTTTGTCCTTATTTGTATATATACAAATCAATGATTTCTCACTCATTAATATCATTATTATCATCATCATACTTCCATTTTTCTTTTTCTGCATCAAAATTCTTTTTGATAAATGTGTCATATTTAATTCAATTTCATAAACTTTTAATATTATATTACCAGACTCTGACATAATAAGAATTCGAAGTCCTCTAAGCTTTGGATTTTAGTTATAGAACCCATTTAGTTAATGGGACCAAAAAGATGACCTTGATAGAATTTATTTAAATACTATTTGAAACCTATATTTAAGTTAATAAAGGCAATACTGAAGCCTTTATTAAATGCAGAATATATTATAAAAAATGGATCATAATTTCCACAGTAAGGTAACTTAATTATTTTTGATTAACCATTATTTATTATAACAATTAATTTATAAAATTTATAAACTGGCGAATTTATATAATATTTTTCTTATATAAGAATAATGAAAGCTGCATTAGTACCTTCGTTTAATAGTGAATGGGAAATAAGAGAAACTCCAACTCCAAAACCATCAGCCAATCAAGTTCTAATAAAAATTCATGCTAGTGGATTATGTTATAGTGATGTACATATTACAAATGGAGAATTGCCTTTTCCTATTAATTTTCCATGCATCCTTGGCGATGAGCCAGTAGGAAAGATTGTAGAAGTTGGAGAAGGTGTCACGAAGGTGTCACTACAAGAGAAAAAGGAGACCGTGTTGGTGTGCCCTATTTGCAAAAGACGTGTGGCCGATGTGAATGGTGTCAGCGAGGAAAAAGACTATTTTGTGAACAACAACAAGGAACAGGTGTCCATTTAAATGGAGGACATGCTGAATATATGTTAGCCTTTTGAAGATGCACCAATGTTAATACCAAATGAAATATCGTACGAACAAGCTGCACCAATATTTTGTGCTGGTTATACTGTATATAGTGGATTAAGAGCAGCGAATCCTAAACCCCATGAGCGTATTGCAATAGTTGGAATAGG
>DASQLB010000207.1:0-6648 GCA_035630235.1 Nitrososphaeraceae archaeon
TGACCAAAATCCCCATTATCATTCCATTTCTGATACACCTGAAAAAATAGATTGGAATTACCTAACATCAGTTACAAAAATTGTATTGGCCACAATTCTTACTTTAGATAAAAAAAATTAAACCAAATATTGATTAAATTACGGTTTGATGAAAATATAACAATGAAACATCAAATTATTGAATCCTAAATAATGTTTAGAAATTACACAGTTAATGTAACCAATTTCTCCTTTTCATATAATGATGGAGATAATAACAAAAAATACTAAAATTATTGCTGATAATTATTATATTGCTCGAATTGCTTCTTGGTCGATAATAATGAAATTGTGTAGATCTGAAAATAGTAAAGACTCTAATAATTGAAGTAATAAAAAAGGATGATCATACGCGGATGAACTATTTGTGTGCAGATTTTCCTACATAATGAGAGACTATCGGTTGAGGACCATCTTTGAGAAGTGCTAGTATTTTATCTTCCATAACCTGAACATTCTTGGTAACGCGTTCATGCTGACGCATGTGGTCAGTCCATGTATCCGCAATTCTTATTTCGATATAGTGACCAATATCTGTTGTGTCTTGGTATAATTCCCAATAGGCCATTCCCTCGCTCTTAAGAATACGTCCTAACTCACGCACACTCTGCTCGAACTCGTCAGATAATTTTGGATCAATCTCATATTCTATTGTTATTAGAGCTTGGCTGTCGTTTTGTGGAGGATCAACTGAAAGCTCAGTAGGTAGTGACCAGTGATCACTTGCTGGTGTAAAATCGAGGTCATCCAATAACGTAGTGCTGTAACGTTTCCTAGCAATAATGGTTACACCTAAGGCTAACGAAGCTATTGATAGGGTTACTGGGATGCCAAATGAGTTAGCTATTATACCCCATATTACACTTCCAACTGCCAAGCCACCATTTAGTACAAGCAGATAAACTGCTAATACTCTGGCTCCAATCCACTTTGGTGCTGATTTCATTCCAATGGTATAAAATTTTGATAATATCGTGATGTAAGCTACTCCTCCTAGCCCCATGATTATACAAAGAATAGCAAAATCGCGTGTATATCCCGTTACGAATATTACCATTGCAAGTAATCCTATGGAACCTGTAATAAGAGATTCTACTGAAATATTAGGTCGCAATTTTGGCAATATTACAATTCCACCTATTATTGCACCGGTAGCAAAAGATCCTAATAACAATCCAAAACCTGTCGAATCTAGTCTTAATTCATTTTTAGCTAAGAGTGGCATGAGGGATAATAATGCACTACTACATAGTGTGAATAAACCTGCACGGACAATTAATACATGTGCTGGTTGAGAATATCGTACATAACGTATCTGAGCTCTAATCGCTCGAATTATATTCTCCGGAGGGAGAGAGCTTTGTTTATTGATATGAGAATTTCTTGGTAATCTACTAAGGACTATAATCATACCAAGAAATGAAGCTGAATTAAGAAAAAAAACAGCCCAAGGTGCAAATGCTGCTACAATAAAACCACCTACTGCGGAGCCAACGACGCGCCCTATGTTACCAGCAACAGCACTAAGAGTAAGAGCTGCAGGTAATTCTGAATTTGATACCAGTCCACTCATGATAGGAATAATAGGAGTTCTAATCATAGTCATACCTGCTCCTAGCGCAAAAGTGAGCATCAACAATAGGGTTGGGGTAGTCACGCCAACCAGAGTGAGCATTCCCAGTAAAGTAGATATTGTAAACATGTATGCACACGTAATAAGGAGTATACTACGCCGGTCAAAAATATCAGATAAAGTCCCAGATGGTAATGCAAAGAGAAAAATTGGTAGAGTAGTAGCTGTTGTGATTAGAGAAACAAATAATGGATTTGGAGCAAGTGAAGTCATTAACCACGATGCCCCTACATCATACATAGCTGCACCAATATATAAAAAGAGGGAAGCAATCCACAACGTCCTATAAAGACTAGATCTTAAAGGACTCAAACCTGATGCTGAAATATTTTCTTCGTCGTGTAGTTGTCCTTCTCTTTCCACCATAACAAATACGTAAGGAACACTTAGTCATACATTTTTCTATAGAGTTTAAAGTAATATCAAGAACACAAGAAACTGGGTATAACTATTATTATATTAAATTGGTACCCTCACTTTATCTTCATTCATATTTTTGATTTTTCTATTTGATGATTTAAGAAAATATGTAAATCATAACATCGCCTCATTCAATTAATTATTCGCTATAATCATTCCATGATAACTTCCTGGTATATTCCAAATTAAAATAATAATGATTTATCGATAAGAATTGAGCTACAATCTAGAATTCAATCCACATTGACACCTTTTGCATTGCCAGCCATAGTTTTTGTTAAGGAAACATTTACTTGTATGGACTTGTGATTCTTTGATATGGATATGGAAGTCATTTGCTCTCAAATCAAAATACAGTTGGATTCAAAACACTTTGAAATGTAATACACTTGTGCAATATAGTAGTTGATTTACGGTCTACCCCAAAATTATAATTCTGTAAACAATCATACTATTTGCTAAGTGCATAAATTTCAATATAGATCTCTTTTTCATTATTTTGCCTTCATACAAATAGCTTCTTGAATTTATTGTTTCATGAATTTGTTCTCTCAACCATCATTCTTTTTACTGCATTTCTCATATTATATTGCATTTCCTTAGTTCTATGATTTATATAATAAATATTATATTTTAATACTTTATTGTTCTATTTATGTGGAATGATATGCTTTATCAAGATATACTTTATCGAGACAGACATTTTATTTTTTCTTTTTTTTCTATATCCTATTTATATTTGATAATGATCATAGTCTTTCTAAAACTATAACATCAACCGTATCAGTTGTATTTGTTTTAAGCATCATAAGTATAAAATTATAAATTAATGATAGAATTAATAAAATATAGAAAAAATGGTAAAAGGTTAAAATTAACCATTATAATATCAACACTAAAATTCCATCAATTAATGGAATTTTTTATTCAATATATAATATGAAAGATCTTTTTTAAATAAGATCTAAGAAATATAACGTTTAAGATATGAATTAAATTACAAGTATGTTATACTACAATATTGAATATAAATTCCATGAGATAAGTTAACTATATAGACTAAAAACCAATTGATAAAAACTAGAAATTTACCATAAATAAATTACCATTTTCAAGATAATTTTAAACATAATCAATAAAAATAACTTCTAATTAGTACTATTATAATTGAATAAAATAATTAATCTATATACCGTAATTTTTATGGGCTTTCTATATTTTATCCTATTTACAATCTTTGAAAATAATCAACATGAATATCAAATATTTAACTCATTTATTTCCTTTAATTATTTTAAAGAAGTCTTGGCAAGTGATGAGGAGGAGAACGATGAAAAAGATTTGCTAGAACAAAAGATTTGCAATAAACTCTTAGAGTTAGAAACATGTGAAAAAGGAAAAGAAGAGACACCAATAGAAAAGGATGAATTAACCAAAGAAGAGATTCAAGAGGAGGCAATCAAAAATAAATATTTAGAACCAGTTGAAAAAAAATCTCTACAAAACTCAGGAACAATTACTGTCAAAATAATGAATTATGATACAGGAGAACCACTTTCAAATGTCACATTCAAGATTTCTCCCAATCCATTTACATTAAACAACTCTCTTGTTATACATGATAATAATAAATCGGTGGATTTTAATTCGTCTAATGGAATAATATTTTTAAATAATGTAAAATTTGCATCATACGTCATAAATGAAACTAAAGGACCAGAGAATTTTGTTCCATTGTTAATAAAAAATAGAGTTACAGTTCATGAAACCAATCCGAATGCAATGATAACTATTGAAAATAAAGATACAAAAATACCCTTTAAAGGAAAAGCAAATGTATCTACAGAATTAAATGCTGAAGCACTTAAGACATTTATTTCAAAAGGTGCCTTAGTAAATGGAAAAAAAATAGACAGGGTTAATGAAATGCCTGAAGGATTTATACAATCTGTGGAAGAATTGAAATCTTTAAAACAGCCAAAAGAAATAATATTTGGATCATCTGCTCCAGTCACTTCTACTGCGTCACAACTCTTCAAGTCCTATGCTATTCCTAATTATCCTGCTCCTACACCAGAAATAGCTGTAGAGAGCATATACATTCCGCCTATTTTTTTTATAAAGCAAGATAATTCTAATAATAATTTTATTCTTACTCCTGTAATTGGAAAGATATTTTCTAATATGTCCGTAATAATTAATGAAGCTTTCTCAACTGAATCTAATATCACTAGTGTTGAAAGGCTAGAGATGAAATTTGCAAAACAAGCAACTAATGTAGGATTTAGTTTTGGAACTTCAGATAGTATTCCTAAAAACATTGATCTTCCCACTTTACCTATTGATAAAATTGCGTTATTCTTAAATATAGATTATATTCTTAGTGATGAGTTAACAAACACAGATTTCGCTAATCCAAAATCATTCATATCATCACCTTTGAGTTATATAACTATAGACAAGTCTCTTAATACTGATAAATTAAAAGACGGATGTCCAGATGTTTTATTATATGCTTATAACGAGATAACTCAACAATGGGATACATTAGATACACTTCAAAGATACAAATTATTTGATACCGAGGACAAATGTGGTTATCTTATAAAATTACAACATTTCTCAAAATTCGCTGTTGGAGGCATACAACCCACCAATTGACTAGACATTAAACTTAACTCGACTAAATTTTTAACATCATCAAGAAATCGCCATTCTTTTTATATTAATTCCAGTTTTTGCAATATATCAGTGTTCTTGGAATCTTCTCTTATCTTTTGCAATAGTGATACCAATTCAGCTATAGGAGAAAAATATATCTTTAACCTGACAAAAATCGGTATACCGGAATATATAAAGTTTTTAAAAAAAGTTAAAAAAAATATCTTGTTAGGATATAGAACACTTACAAATCCGTCTTCTTTATATATTATTTTTTAACATGTTAGATAGTATGACTGTTATCAAGATAATATTACCATGATTAGGACAAATAATAAAAGAAAAATTTCTATTTTTTATAAATTACTATATATTGAAATTTAATAAATTAAAGTCGTCTCATTATATTGAATGGTTCAAATCTCCTGGATTCTTCCGTTCAATTTCTCACAATTTATCAAAAAATAGGCAATATGTTTTAGAAGCAAAAAGTTACATGCTTCTGGATACCATGTACCACCATTAGTAAATACAGCATGTTTTCCATATTTCTCAACGAGATCTAATGAATTTTTCAGTAACAAGCATGTTTCTCTTCTGAGATACAGATTCCAAGCACAGATTTGTCAATTGGTTCTATACAAATCCATAAACCAAAAGTGTTAACTAACCATTTGAATGAGTTTCATCTATAATAAAGGTAGATACTCTTTTTATTTTTTTATATATTTCATAAACCAAACTATTGAAACCAGTTCCATACAGAAACATAAGTTATATTTTTATCATCCTTGAATATTACTAATGCCTTGGAAGTATTACGTACGCTTACCTAGAAAATATAGATAAAGAGAATACATACTATAACAATAGATGTTTTTTTTCTTTCAAATCTAATTTTAATAATATTAATGGAATATTCCTAGCTATAGTTTTTACTGTTTAACTTAATAGAGCAGGTTGTACTATATAAACAAAGAAAATCTGTCATTTTTATTTCTGTAATAAAAATATCTTAAAACTTTTTAACAGTAATTTCTCTCATTAGGAATCACACATACGATTTAATGAATTATCATTATAGGACAATCTACGTTTTCTGCAACTTTTCTTGAAACACTACCCAATGCTTTAATCTTTGAAATTTCACTCAATCGGTGACTACCAATAATAATAAGATCTATATTGTTCTCTGTTGCAAATTCAAGAATTTGTTCACTGATGGGTAGCTCGTCTGTTGATACAATTAAATTAAATTTTATATTTTCTTTTTCTAGTCTAGGATTTATTTTTTCTTTTGCCATTTTTATCCAACCTTCCTTTAATTTCTGTGCAATATTTCTTCTCGATTCTGCTATCCATTGTCGATCATGGTCTAAAATTAGGGATGGTGGAAGAGGACTATGTTCTATTATATGCAATATATAAATTTCAGCATTAAATGCTTTGGCAAATTCTTTAGATTTCTCAAGTGCTTTATCTGATATATCTGTACCATCATGTGGAAGTAATATTTTACTTGTCAACAGAGATTATCTCCTACAATTTTTTCTTTGATTTTACAACCATAACCACATTCTTGATTTTTTTCCATCTATTAACATATCAATAAACTCATAGATAAGAATAAGGATTTACAAATGAAAAAATTGGTAGATAACATTCTTTAACGACTCATTATCGATAGGAAATAGAAAGAAAACGATTGAAAAGAGGAGAAACGGAATGAAAACGATCACAATTTTTATCAAATAAAAATATGACCAGTGTAGGCTCCTAACCGTACTAGCAATTTGTGTTAAATTTTCCGGAAAATCTGCTATTTCAATATACTTTTTCCTATTTATTTCAGTTCTATCTCAAATGATTTCTTTTTGACACAGATAGGCATAAGT